>DTVJ01000083.1:5649-8395 GCA_012963565.1 Piscirickettsiaceae bacterium | reverse complement strand
CAAAACTATTGGTATAGACAAGGTGCAATCAAGTATTTCTTTGTGTTATTTTTATTAGGCTTTAGCTTTAGAATTGTAACGATAAATCAACTCAATGCAGGGGATATTTCCCTACAAGACAAAGGCAACAAACAAGCCAGTAAAATATTTGATGGAAATGAAGCGCGCCGTGGCGACATTCTAGACAGACATGGTGATGTTCTTGCAAGTAACTTGATTTTAAAAAGGGTTAATTTAGATTCAACACTAGTACAAACTGCCTTTATTCCAAAACTATCTGAAGCTTTAATGATGCCGGAAGAAGAGTTGCGCATAGCCATTAATAAGAAGCTAAGCAAACGAGCAGGTAGAAAGAATTTAATCATTAAAAAAAATCTAAGACTAACTGACCCCGTTCTTAACAACATTACAAAACTTAAAAAACTTAAAATACAAATTTGCAAAACAAAACTAGTAAAAAATAAACTTAATTTATTAGATAAGGCATTAGTATTTACAAAACTTAAGGAAGTCAAAACTACCTATCAAACTGTTGAAGTTTGTAGAAAAGAATCCATTAAAGGTGTTGCACTTGAAGCCGATACGCGTAGATACTACCCAAAATCCGCATCATTAGCACCATTGTTAGGCCGAGTTAATCATGACAAGATAGGTGAGTCTGGTATTGAACGCGAGTATGAGTCGATGCTCGCAGGACATGATGGCACATCACAACTGAGCCTTGATCAAGATTCTCAAGGATCTTATTTCAACCCTTCGGTTGTTAGTCCACTCAAACATGGACAGGATATAGAGTTAACCATTGATGCAAATATCCAATTTCATGCCTATGATGCGATAAAAAAATCAGTCGAACACCACGAGGCCGACTCAGGATCAGCAATTATCTTGGCACCGAATGGTGAAATTTTGGCCATGGTTAATTATCCTGCTGCTGATCCTAATGATAAGACTACATACAATGCTCAGAATTATCGAAATCGTGTACTCTTAGATAAAGTTGAACCCGGATCAACTATGAAGCCATTTACCATGCTTTTGGCACTAGATCAAAACAAAATTACAGCCACCGATGACGAATTAATTGACGTAACTAAGCGCATTGGAAATTTAAAATCTGATACCAAGGCACGGAAATATGGTGATTCAATCACGGTAAAAAAAATATTGGAAAAATCTCATAATCTTGGCACCGTTAACGTGTCAGAAAGACTTAGTAAAAAGGACATGTACAACACTTGGAACAAACTTGGCTTTGGACAACCTCTCGGGCTTATGCCCAGTATTGAAAATTTAGGATCACTTAGGCATTTTGATTCTTGGGCATTGTCAGATAAACGCGCACTATCTTATGGTCATGGCCCTATGGAGACCAACCTAGCACAACTAGCAAGAGCTTATCTGGTATTTGCTAATCAGGGTGCTATTCCACACTTAAAGTTGATTAAAAATACCTATTCAAGTAAGGAAATGACGCAGGTATTTAACCAAAAATCTATCAAAAAAATAGCAAAAATACTAGATTCAGTCGCTTCAAAAGACGGTTCTGGATATCGGGCAGTGATAAAAGGTTATGACGTAGCAGGAAAAACAGGTACAGCTGAAAAAATCATTAACGGGAAGTACAACAAAAAAGGTATTAACAGAACATTTTTCACAGGCTTTGTTCCAGTTGAAAAACCTAAATACATCATGGCAATATTACTTGATCATCCCAAGAAGTGCTATAACTACTATTACCCAGACAAACTAAACAAATGTGGCGGATCCAATTCTGCGGCAATGATATTTAAAGATGCTATGGAAAATATCCTAACCAGCGATCAATCGATTAAATTATTGGCTAAAAATTAGCTTTTCTTGCCTTTTCTTGCCTTTAAGTTTTTTGCGTATTCTTCCTCATCTTCAATAAGTAAAGATTCGGCCTTTTTTTGTATATCTTCTACTTTTAACAAGGCATCTAAAAACTCCTCTCTGGCCGCCTTTTCGCTTAAAGGCACCTCTAAAGTGCAAAGCTGCTTAAGACGATTATATGTCTTAATTTTATTCTTAAAGGGCTTAATTAATTCTTCTTGAGAGATGTCTTCATCTTCACCCATTTGAGAAGAATGAACCAACTCTAATAAAACTTCAAATTTTTTATTTGTTTTGTTAAGTTGTCTGACTCTAGTCTCAACCGTGTCATCAGCGAGTACTGGATAGTTAAGCAACAAGCGAATCATTCTAGACATATGCGTCTTGACCGCACTACTTTGAGTAGATGCTGGCTGCGATACTGGATCATCATCCGTAAAATCTGTAAATTCGGGTATCGGTGGCTCATCATCTATGACTGGCGGAGTGGCCTGTGGTTGTGCAGCTTGTTGTTGAAAGATTGTTTGTACTTGGTCAATACTTTGGCCCAATACTTGTGCAATCCCTTTAATCAATTGTTGTTGGTAGATCTCATAATTCACTTGATTGACTAGTACTGAAACTTTTTCTAAAAACAAAGTTTTACCTTCAATGGTGTCAAAGTCTACTTCAGCTTTGACATGATCAAACAAAAATTTCGATAAAGTATGGGCATTCTTAATACGCGCTTCAAAAGCTTTGGTTGACTCTTTTTTCACTAGCGTATCTGGGTCTTCGCCGTCAGGTAAGAATAAAAATTTAATTACTAATCCGGCTTTAATCACTGGCAATGCAATTTGTAATGCCTTCCAAGCAGCTGCTCGCCCTGCTCTATCGCCATCAAAACAAAAAA
>DTVJ01000083.1:2941-5549 GCA_012963565.1 Piscirickettsiaceae bacterium | reverse complement strand
TGGCATTGTGAATGGGGAACATTAAGCGATCACGAAAGCGATCGTAATACTCACCTTCTTTGCCTTTTTTAGCCACCAAGAGCCCCATCTTTTCCAAATCTTGAATGGTATTTTCATCTTGTTTGAAATGGTCAAACAAATTGCTCCAGCCAGGTGGTGCAAAGCCCAAATCAAAGCGCACAGCAATTTCTCCAGAAATCTCTCGTTTCTTCGCATAACTGGTGACCTTACCCTTGGCTGGAGAATGTCTGAGTTGATACTGATAAAACTCATTAACCTTTTGCATCAAATCTCGGTAACGCTTGATTCTAGCATCTACCGGTTTGGCTTTTTGATCATATACCACACTGATGCCTGACTCACTGGCTACGGTTTCCACTGCCTCTTTAAAATCAAGATGATCAAACTTCATCACGAAATCTAGTGCACTACCGCTTTCTCCACAACCAAAACAATGATAAATTTGCTTATTGGGTACCACGGTAAATGACGGGGTTTTTTCGTTGTGAAAGGGGCAACAAGCTTTGTAATCTTTGCCAGCTTTTTTTAACGGCACACGCCGATTGATTAGATCAACAATATCTACTCGTTGGGATAAATCATTGATAAAATCTCTATCAATAAAAGGCATAATATAAAAAATAAAAAGCAATAGAAAAATCTTATTATAGTTACCCAAAATCTTCTTAATGACAAAAACAAATTTTTATCATCCTAAATTTATCCCAACTTGGATCTTGATTGGTTTTATGAAATTAGGTGCGAAATTACCTTTTGCTGTACAAGTATTTATTGGCATAGGCATTGGAAAGTTGTTATATCCAATATTAACTAGATTTAGAAAAATAGCCTTTGTTAATATCTCTCGTTGTTATCCAAAAAAAAGTTTGTCTGAAGTAGAAGACCTGGTCAAACAAAACTTTGAAGCCATAGGTATTTCTTTTTTTGAAACTGCCAACGCCTACTTTGGCAGCAATGAAAAAATACAAAAATTAATAACCATTCATAACGAACATTACCTAAACGATGCATTAAATAAAAAACAAAATATCATTCTATTGTCCGGTCACTTCATGCCACTGATGTTAGGTGGTAGAGCATTACTACTTAAGCACACCATCGCTAATATTTATCGTCCACAAAACAATAAGTTATTTGATGAAGTGATGCGTAAAGTTTTTGTTAATAATGGCGCAATCATGATCAAAACTAAAGACATTCGTGCAATGATGAAGGCCATTAAAGGTGGTTTACCCATCTGGTATGCGCCTGATCAAGACTTAGGTGAAAAGAACTCTATCTTTGCGCCCTTTTTCAACATTCAAACTGCCACCATTTCTGCGACTGCACGTTTGGCAAAAACCCAAAATACCGTAATCATCCCATTTCTTTTTATTAGGAGTAGTTCTGGTTACACCATGAACTTTGAACCTCCTTTAAATGATTATCCAAGTGATGATGCTGTGGAAAATGCCAGTAGAACTAATCAAATATTACAAGACCAAATCTTAAAAGCACCAGAGCAATATTTATGGATTCATAGGCGTTTTAAAACTAGGCCTAAAGGTGAGGTTCCATTTTATCAAGATATTTAATCTTTTTTACTTCAGGGGATGGAATCAAAAAATTAATTAGCGTATAATTACCCCTTTACTAAATTTTGATTTACTATTATTTATACTGATTATGTCAATTGATACACAAGCAATTATTAAAGATTTTCAAAAAGATGCTAACGACACAGGCTCAACGAACGTACAAGTTGCCTTATTAACAGCTCGCATCAAACATTTAACTGAGCATTTTAAAACTCACAAAAAAGATCATCACTCAAGAAGAGGTCTTTTGCGTTTGGTTTCTCAGCGTAAGAAATTATTGACTTACCTTAAGGGCACTAATGTAACTGACTATTCAGATCTAATCAGTCGTTTAGGTCTTAGAAAGTAATTTAACTTATTTGATAAAAAAGCCCCGTTTGGGGCTTTTTTTGTCTCTAGCAATAAGTAAAATATTCTGATATGGAATTATCACCAAGTTATCAAAAGATTGACAATTTAAAAGAGCGTTCATCTATTTTATCTGCCCATCTAAATCTAGATGAGAAACAAGGCCGTCTAGAGGAAGTATTACTGGAGATGGAAAACCCGGACATCTGGTCGAATCCAGATGAGGCTCAAGCCTTAGGACAAGAAAAATCAAAATTAGAGTCAATTTGTCGAACTTTTGAACAAGCAAATGCTGTTTTAGAAGACGCCAAAGAGCTGTTGGATATGGCGCAATCTGAAGATGATGAAGAAACAGCCAACAGTGTCATGGAAGACTTGGACGATATTGAAACTGCCATTAAAAAACTAGAATTTGAACGCATGTTCAGCGGTGAGCTTGATGCTAATTCTGCTTATCTGGATATTCAATCAGGCTCGGGTGGTACCGAAGCACAAGATTGGGCTGAAATGATTTTAAGAATGTACTTGCGCTGGGGCGATAAACATAACTTCAAAGTTAAACTGATGGAAGTTTCAGCGGGTGAAGTTGCTGGCATTAAGTCTGCTACTATTCATTTTGACGGTGAATATGCTTTTGGTTGGCTTCGAAGTGAGATTGGCAT
>DTVJ01000083.1:1513-2841 GCA_012963565.1 Piscirickettsiaceae bacterium | reverse complement strand
AATAAAGATCAAGCTATGAAGCAATTAAAATCTAAACTGTACGAACTAGAAATGCAGAAGCGAAATAGCGAAAAACAAGACCTTGAAGATGCCAAATCAGACATTGGTTGGGGTCATCAAATTCGCTCGTATGTCTTAGATCAATCAAGAATTAAAGATTTACGTACTGGTGTTGAAAGTACCAATACACAAGATGTATTAGATGGTAATTTAGATAAATTTATCGAAGCTAGCCTAAAAGCTGGATATTAGCGGACTAAGTTCCCAAGGAGTAATAAAATGACAACACATTATGACATGATTGCAATTGGTGCTGGATCTGGTGGATTATCAGCGGTTGAACGAGCGGCAGAATACGGCAAAAAATGTGCTGTGATTGAGGTAAAAACCATTGGTGGTACTTGTGTGAATGTGGGCTGTGTGCCTAAAAAAGTCATGTGGTTCGCCGCTAATACGGCTACTCAAATCAATAGCGCCAAAGGCTTTGGTTTTGATGTTGAGCAAAAAAGCTTTTCTTGGAAAAAATTGAAAGAAGGTCGAGACAATTACATTAAAGGCATTACCAATTGGTATGACGGCTATTTAGTAGATCTGGGCATTGACTACATTCACGGCTTTGGAAAGTTGGTCAATAAAAATACGGTTTCGGTTAACGGTAAAGAATACACTGCTGATCATATTGTACTTTCACCCGGTGGTGAGCCAGCCATTCCACATATTGAAGGTGCACAATATGGTATTACCTCTGATGGTTTCTTCGAGTTAGAAGCGTTACCTAAAAAAGTAGCGGTGATAGGTGGTGGTTATATCGGTGTTGAGCTCGCTGGTGTACTCAACGCGCTAGGCTCTGAAGTGGAGATTTTTGGTAGAGCTGATACGCTATTAAGAGGTTTTGATTCCATGATCCAAGAAGCGCTTGACAAGGATTACAAGGCGCATGGTATAACCATTCATCATGGGTCTCAAATTAACAAAGTCACAGAAGATAAAACCATCTTCACCAACAAAGGTGAATTTTCTGGCTTTGATCAAATTATTTGGGCAGTGGGCAGGAACCCAATGACTCAACATTTAGGCTTGCAAAACGCCGGTGTTGAATGTAATCAAAAAGGTTTTATTCCAACCGATAAATTTCAAGTCACTAACGTTGATAATATCTTTGCGCTCGGTGATGCTACCGGTCGAGCACCACTAACACCTGTGGCTATTGCCGCAGGTAGACGTCTGTCTGATCGACTCTACAATGGCATGACTGATCGTCATCTTGATTACAACAATATTTCCACTGTTGTATTTTCTCACCCGCCAATTGGCACCATTGGCTTAAC
>DTVJ01000083.1:0-1413 GCA_012963565.1 Piscirickettsiaceae bacterium | reverse complement strand
GCCATCCACCCAAGTAGCGCTGAAGAGTTAGTTACTATGAGGTAATTACTTATACTTTTTACGCCACTTATATGGCTCAATCGGTGGTGTATAAAAATCCCAAAATCCTAATTTATCCTCTTTAGCTAACTCTTCTTCTTTTCGGTAGGTATCTTTATAAGAGAACGCCATTCCTGCTTCTACCATGAGCTTACCAACATTGACATCACCCTTATATACTCTAACTAAAATTCGATTGTAATAATCAATACCAACTGGTTCAATTGATAACTCACCCGGCAAGTTTTGGAGTGTTTTCTTTAAATAATTTTTAGACAATCGACCACAATCAATGACCTGAAATTGTGTTTTGCTACATTTTTGTCGTATCTCTGGCGTATCTATGCCGGCAATACGCATTTGCATACTGATACTATCACCATCTACAATATATAAAGTTTTTTCACTACCCAGTGTGAAATTTCCGATATTGGCCAGTGTATTCGTCGCCAACAATAAGCATAAAGCAAATAATTTCATGTGATCAAATACTAGCGGTAAAATCAATCATTTTATCTGAGACTCTAGTACCTAGTGAGCGCATTAGAACAAACAAAATTTGATGACAATGGTTTAATACCCGCGATCGCCCAGGATTTTGAAACGGGAGAAATCCTCATGTTCGCCTGGATGAATAAAGAGTCACTCGCACTTACCATTGAAAAACAACAAGCAGTTTATTATTCACGCTCTAGAAAAAAACTGTGGTTTAAAGGTGAAGAGTCAGGACACACACAATTAATCAAAGAAATCTATACAGATTGCGATAATGATGTTATTCTGCTTAAAGTTGAGCAAGTGGGTGGTATTGCTTGCCACACAGGTAGAAAGTCATGCTTTTTCCAAAAGCTGAAGGATGGTGATTGGAAAAGTGTTGCCAAAGTAATTAAAGACCCAAAAGATATTTATGGATGACATACTAACAAAATTAGAACAAATACTTGAAGACAGGAAATCTGCGAAAGCAGATGAATCTTACGTATCCTCTCTGTATGCTAAAGGCTTAGATGAAATCTTAAAAAAGATTGGTGAAGAATCTACTGAAGTGGTTATGGCTGCCAAAGATGGGGATAAAGACAAAATTATCTATGAAGTGGCAGACCTTTGGTTTCACACTTTAGTATTACTTCGACACAAAGACATTGAAATCGATAAAATACAACAAGAATTATCAAGACGATTTGGCTTATCAGGACTTGAAGAAAAAGCCAATAGAAATAACTAAACAACAGGAGAAAAAACATGATGCCAGGACCATTTGAACTGATTATTATCTTAGTAATTGTATTACTTATTTTTGGCGGTAAACGCTTAAAAAACATTGGTGGCGACCTTGGTGGTGCCATTAAAGGCTTTAAAAAATCCATGAAAGAA
>DTVJ01000082.1 GCA_012963565.1 Piscirickettsiaceae bacterium | reverse complement strand
TTGCAACAACACGCTCAATACCGGTACCTACTAATGGCTTCTCTGCCTTTAATACTGGCACTGCTTGACGTTGCATGTTTGAACCCATGAGTGCACGGTTCGCATCATCATGCTCTAAGAATGGAATCAGTGACGCTGCCACGGAAGATATTTGCTTAGAATCGATGTCAATTAATGTCACATCTTCAGAATTCACTAATACAAATTCGTTTTTACGACGACATGAAATCAAGTCATCCATAAGTTGACCTTTACCATCTACCGTAGCATTTGCTTGTGCAATCGTATGCTCAAGCTCATCAATCGCAGACACATAAATAACTTCGTCAGTTACCTTGCCATTTTTTACCACTTGATAAGGAGTTTCTAGGAAGCCATATTTGTTAGTTTTTGCATAAACCGCCAAAGTATTAATCAAACCAATGTTTGGACCTTCTGGTGTCTCAATTGGACATAGGCGACCATAGTGTGATGGATGTACGTCACGCACTTCAAAGCCAGCACGCTCACGGGTCAAACCACCCGGACCTAAAGCTGAAATACGACGTTTATGAGTCACACCTGACAAAGGATTAACTTGATCCATAAACTGTGATAACTGCGAAGAACCAAAGAACTCTCTCACTGCAGCTGACACTGGCTTAGAATTAATCAAATCTTGTGGGGTTAATTCGTCTGTTTCTGCTAGATTCAAACCTTCTTTCACAGCTTTTTCAACACGCACTAAACCAATTCTAAATTGGTTTTCAATCATTTCACCGATTGCTCTTACACGTCTATTGGCTAGTGTATCAACATCATCCACAGAGTCGTTACCATTTTTAATATCAATTAATAATTTTAGTACACTGATAATGTCATCGTTAGTCAGTACATGCTCGCCTGTTTCAGATTTGATACCCAGACGGCGGTTAAGCTTCATACGTCCTACTTTAGATAGGTCATAACGATCATTCTTAAAGAATAGATTATTGAACAATAAATTAACTGCATCTTCAGTAGCAGGCTCACCTGGACGCATCACGTGATAGATAGACATACGAGCTTCAAGCTGAGTTGCAGTCTCATCTAAACGTAATGTATCTGAAATATAAGCACCACCTTCAGATTCGTTAATATAGAGGATTTCAATTTTCTTAACCTTATTGGCGCTTATGACTTCTAACACTTCCTCACTAATAACTGTATTTGCTGCAAATAAAATTTCACCTGTTTCTTTATCAATTAAATCTTGTGAAATAACTTTGTCTACTAAAAACTCAAGCGGTGCATTGATAGATTTAACGCCTGACTTTTCTAATAATTTAGTGTGCTTAGCCGTAATACGTCGTCCTTTTTCGACAATAACGTCTGTGCCTGATTTGATATCAAACTCTGCAATCACACCACGTAATCTAGTAGGTTCCAAGGCAAGATCGCAAGATTTTGCTTTTAACTTAACGTTAACCTTTTCAAAAAAAGTGTCAAGGATTTCGACTGCATTTAAACCCATTGCTCGTAGCATTGTTGTAACTGGTAATTTTCTTCGACGATCGATTCGAGCATATAAATGCTCATGATGATCAAATTCAAAATCTAGCCATGAGCCACGGTAAGGAATTACACGTGATGAGAATAAGATTTTACCTGAAGAGTGTGTTTTTCCCTTATCGTGCTCAAAAATAACACCAGGAGATCTATGTAGTTGTGAAACCACAACACGTTCTGTACCATTAATTACAAATGTACCGGTGTCGGTCATTAATGGCAATTGTCCAAGATAAACATCTTCTTCGATGATTTGTTTAACTCGGCGTTTTTTCTTTAAGGTTGAACCATTCTTATCAAATAAGACAAGGTTAAGTTTTACTCGTAAAGTCGAAGCAAAAGTTACACCACGTAATTTACACTCTTCAACATTAAATTTAGGTTCTTGTAATTCATAATCAACATATTCAATTTCTGCATAACCGTTAACTGCTGTTATCGGAAATACTGATTGAAACACTGCATGTAAACCAACATCTGATTTAGTTTTCTCTCCTGTTTGGATAAAACTGTTAAATGAGTCGATTTGGATAGCCAGTAAATCTGGTTCAG
>DTVJ01000081.1 GCA_012963565.1 Piscirickettsiaceae bacterium | reverse complement strand
ATATTAGTATGGAGTGATATTATACGCAATTTATGAGTTATATCAATTGTTTAAGTAGATCTTGATATTGCTGTGTTTGTTGCTCTAGGGTTAGGCGCTGAGCTTTAATGATGTTAGATAAATCACTAAGTGCAACATCAAAGTCATCATTAATGACCAGGTAATCAAATTCATCAAAATGTTGCATCTCGCTCACAGCATCTTGCATTCTTCTGTCAATAATCGTTTGATCGTCCTGACCTCGGTCGGTCAAGCGCTCTTTAAGTGCTGGAATTGAAGGAGGCAGGATAAAAATACCAATTGACTCAGTAAAACTTTGTTTGACTTGTCGTGCCCCTTGCCAATCAATTTCCAAGATAACATCTTGCCCCTCTATGAGTAAATCCTTAACAGTTTGTTTGGCGCTCCCATAGTAGTTATCAAACACTTGAGCTGACTCGATAAATCCATCATTATCATTGATATGATCGAATTCATCCTTAGAGACAAAGAAGTAGTTCTTACCATGGACTTCACCTGAACGAGCGGCTCTGGTGGTGTGTGAAATAGATACGCACAGATTATTAGTTTGTTCAACTAAAGCCTTGACCAAAGAAGTTTTACCACAGCCAGAAGGGGCGGCAATGATGAATAAGTTCGCCATTAATCGTTTGGCTTATAACCTTGAATGTCATCTGCGCCATCTGCAGAGAAGAAGAATTTTTCCATTTGTTCTTTGAGATAGCTTTGTGCCTTCTCATCTAGCATGTTAAGGTTATTCTCGTTAATGAGCATGGTTTGATGGTCTAGCCATAACTGCCAACCTTGCTTGGAGACATTAGCTAGAATTCTCTTGCCTAACTCACCGGGGTAGGGCGCTCTATCGAGAGCCTCGAGATCTTGGTTTAATTTAACACACTGTACAATATTCATAGATGTTCCATCCTGATACCTAATAAGCGTAAACAAACAAAGTAAATCACCACTGAAGCACCGATCGTCATTGCGATCGAAGTAATGCGTTGCCAAGCGTCGACTTCTAAGTAAAAATTAACCTCATTAGAAAAATTTAAAATAAAGATGACCATTATAAAGCTTGCCAACAAAACTTTAAAAAACATTTTAATTAAATCATTAGAAACATTAAAAATAGATTGCTTGTTTAAATAATAATAAAGCAAGGATGCATTAATTACAGCAGAGATAGAAGTTGCAATGGCTAAACCGACATGAGCGAAATAATAAGCAAAAATAATATTTAAAAACACATTAGATACCATGGCAATTACACCAACTTTTACCGGGGTTTTGGTGTCACCTCTGGAAAGAAAGACCGGTGCTAAAATTTTAACCATGATAAAGGCCATCAGTCCCGAGCCATAAGCAATCAAACTTAATGCAGATTTGTGTGCTGCAAATGCATCAAATTGATCGTATTGAAACAAAGTAATAATTAATGGCTCGGCCAGCA
Organism: Piscirickettsiaceae bacterium; assembly: GCA_012963565.1. GTDB lineage: Bacteria > Pseudomonadota > Gammaproteobacteria > PS1 > Pseudothioglobaceae > Thioglobus_C. The sequence continues at coordinate 6,950 of DTVJ01000081.1, read as the reverse complement.
ACACCAGGCCTGCACAGGCAGGCGCGCCAAGCAATAAACCAATTTTTAATGCGTAATTGGTGGTTCGGGTAAATTTTTGCTCATCATTATTGGCAAAATGGACACTGAGTTTTGCCAGTGCAACTGTTGCAAGCGCAATGCCAATCAGCGCTAAAGGTAATTCTAATAGACGGTCGGAATAATATAACCAAGTCACGCTACCACTTACTAAGACAGTAGCGATCATAGTGTCAATCAACAAGTTGATTTGTGAAACGGAAACGCCAAATAGGGCAGGAATCATACGTTTTTTTAGGGTTTTAACGGCTGCATGTTCACCACGTTTTAGTTTGGGTAGTTTTTTAATCTTAATCAAAAATGGAATTTGAAACAGTAGTTGCACTACACCACCAATTAGCACGCCCCAAGCCAATGCCATAATTGGTGTGTCTAGGTATTCAGACAAATAAACAGCGCTCAAAATCATTGAAATATTAAGTAGCACAGGAGTGAAAGCCGGCACTGCAAATTTATCATAGGTGTTAAGAATCGCACCTGAAAATGCAGTTAATGAGATGAGCAATAAATAGGGAAAAGTGATTCTGAGCATGTCAGAGGCTAAGTTAAATTTAGTCGGGTCATCATCGAAGTAAAAACCCCAGGCAAACATAAAGATCACCAATGGTGCAATAATCACAGTAATCACAGTGATAATAACCAACACTGTTAAGAATTTAGTGCCAATATGATTAATTACATTTTGTACTTCTATTTCGTCATGGTTGGCTTTGACTTCGGCAAGAATCGGGACAAAGGCCTGAGAGAAGGCACCTTCACCAAATAACCTTCTAAGGAAGTTAGGGATTCTAAAGGCAACTAGAAAGGCGTCAGTTAAGCCGTTAGCGCCAAAATATCTAGCAATAAAATAATCACGGACCAAGCCCAATATGCGAGATAAGAAAGTCATAACAGTAATAATACTGCTGGACTTTAAAAAAGACTTATCCATAAAGCTTTAGAAGAATATTACTCCTCTATTGGGCCACGCATAATGCCCACTTTTGAGCTACGGATACATTTCACAAATTGCATCACTTCAGGGCTATCAGATTCTGAGGTTTCAAGATCTTTTAAGGCATGATCAAGTAGTCGACCTTGAGATTCACGATAAACTACTTTAAAGGCACGCTTAATCGAAGCAATAGCACTGGATGAAAAACCTCTGCGACGCATACCCTCGGCATTAATACTTCTAACTCGGGTTTGTGTGCCTGAGGCGACCATATAAGCTGGAATGTCTTTATTAACCTGACAACCCATGCCGATGTATGTGTGCATGCCAATCATGCAGAATTGCTTAACTAGAGTAAAGCCGCCTAAAATAGCCCAATCATGAACCTTAACATGTCCAGCTAATGAGGCATTGTTAGACATAATAGTGTGGTTTCCTACTTCACAGTCGTGCGCAATATGCACATAGGCCATTAGCATATTGTTAGACCCTACCCGAGTCAGAGATTGTTCCTTTTCTGTGCCACGATTTATGGTGCAGAATTCACGAATAAGGTTATCATCACCAATCACTAGATTGGACTCTTGTCCTTCTTCATAGGTAATGTCTTGTGGGTCACCACCAATTGAAGCAAAAGCATAGATGTGGTTATTTTTACCAATTTTGGTAGGGCCTTGTATCACCGCATGTGATTCAACAGTGGTGCCCGAGCCAATTTCCACGTTGGCACCGATTACTGCGTAAGCACAAATTTCAGCATTCTTATGAACTTTTGCACTAGGATCTATAATTGCACTTGGATGTATTGCCATGATATCCTCCTCAAGATTTTTTTAAAACTAGTCTGCTGCTTTTTGTGTACACATTAGCTCAGCAGTGGTTACAATCTTACCATCTACTAGAGCTTTACATTTAAACTTCCAAATTCCGCGTTTAACCACCATTACTTCAACCTCTAGACGTAGTTGATCGCCAGGCTCGACCATGTGCTTAAAACGCACTTTGTCAATACCAACCAGCATATAGATTTGTCCATCAATTGGCTTGCCAACTTCAGATTTAAAGGCCAAAATGCCGGTCGCTTGCGCTAAGGCCTCGACAATCATCACCCCAGGCATAATTGGTTGGGCAGGAAAGTGCCCAGTAAATTGCGGTTCGTTAAAAGTCACATTTTTAAGGGCAACCAATGATTTACCAACTTCTAACTCTAACACTCTATCGATTAGCAAAAAAGGGTAGCGATGAGGTAGGTAGTTTTTGACATCCTGAATGTTCATTTCCATGGTCATTGATCCTTTAGATTTTTTAGTTTGACGTTTAAGTATTTGGTGATTTTATCAAGTTTTACTAACCATAAACCGACATTCTGCCATTGTTTATGCAACATGAGTGGCATGATGCCCGTGTACATGCCTGGGGTTTTAATATCTTTATCCACCGTACTTTTGGCATTAACAATCACATCGTCACAAATGTTAAGATGGCCAACAATACCCACCATGCCACCAATCATACAGCGTTTCCCGAGTATTGTGCTACCAGCAATGCCAGTATTAGCTGCAATGGCTGTGTCTTTGCCAACAATAACATTGTGAGCTATGTGTACTAAATTATCAATTCGCACCCCATCGTGGATCTCAGTGTCTTCTATAGTGCCCCGATCAATAGTGGTGTTAGCACCAATTGTCACGTTATCACCAATAACAACATTACCTAAATGAGCAATTGCATGCCAATGGTTTTGTTGGTCTCTGGCATTGCCAAAACCTTCTGAGCCAATCACTGCTCCTGGGGAAATGACTACGTTATTACCTATTGAACAACCTTGCAAAATAGTGACATTGGGGTGTAAATAAACATTATCTCCAATCGTTACCCCATCTTCAATACTCGAGTGAGTGCTAATGATACAGTTCTGGCCAATGACAACATTTTCACCAATGACACAACCATCTGCAATTTTTGCATTATTAGTTTTAGCACTCGAATGAACACCTGTTGAATGGGTCACTTGTTTTTTAAAGTAATGGGTGATTTTAGCAAAAGCTAAGTAAACATCATCGACAACCAGAGCGTTAGTAGGGCAGTCGCTTAACAAATTATCATTAAGAATAACAACACCTGCTTGTGAAGCGATTAAATCCGGTTTGTAACGTTTATTAACAACATAAGTTAATTGATCATTTTGAGCCGAAACAGTAGAAGCAATACTTGTGATTTTAATATTGGCATCGCCGATTAGTTTGGCATCAATAAACTCAGCAATTTCCCCCAGTGTATACATTACTCAAATAACAACCTAAGTTTTTGACTAATAATGGGAGTGATGTTGATTTTTTTGCTAGCGTAAGCCACTTGTTGGTACAGAATCAAATCAAACCCTTCTTCTTGAGCCACTTCTTCAATAATTTGGTTGATTAAATCTTGAATTTTGCCTAACTCTTGAAAATTTTTGAGTTCTAATTGTTTTTTTAGTGCTGCTGCACGTTGAGTAAGTTGGCGTTCCAATTTAGCAATTTTATTAACTTCTGATTTGCGTTCAGACTGATTAAGAGTTTTGCTGATTTTGTTAAATTTATCCGCTAAATCCTGTATTTGTTGTGCAAGGATAACTAGATCTTTTTCTTGGGGTTGAAACTCATTAATTACCTCTTGATTTGCCTGAATAAATTGTGGTGAGCTTGTTACTAGATGATCAATATTGATATAACCAATTTTAACTGATTGATCGTCAGATAAGCTAGCCTGAGACCAGCCACTAAATAAAATTACAAGTAATAAAAATCGATTCATCAATTATGAATTAAAAGGTTGTACCTAGGGTAAATTCGAAAGTTCTAGTTTGGTCACTTGATTTTTTAAGTAGTGGTTTAGCAGCATAAAAACCAAGAGGACCTATAGGGGTTAACCATGCAAATGCTACACCAGTTGATATGCGTACTTCATCTACACCAAAGTTAGAGAGTTTTTCTTCAACACTACCCGCATCAATAAAGGCACTCATACGCATATTTTGACTATTCTTAACAAATTTCATTGGGGAAATAATAGCAGCACCTGCTAATAAGGACAATTCACCACCTTTGGCTATTCCATCGTTATAAGTTGCACCTAATGAGTTAAAATTAAAACCACGCACCGATGAACTACCACCGCCATAGTAGCGTTTGAAGAATGGTAATTCCTTACTACCATAACCTTGTGCAAGACCTACATTACCTTTTAATTTAAAGGTTAAATCGTTACCCATTGAGCGGTAGCTCTTATGAGAAGCATCTAGCTTATAATAACGAAAATCCGCAATTGGTAAAGTCACATCAAGACTTAAACTGTTCCTTTGACCTTCGGTCGGAAAGTTGAAGTTATCAAGTGTATTACTACTCCAAGATAAATTAGTTTTGACTTCACTACTGTCTCCACTGGCACATTGAACAAGCTCATGGTTAACATCAGCGAAGGTAGTGCCACAAGTAATGTCTCTATTGGAAATTCTAAGATCGGCATTAATACGCGTGCTTTCAGTAATAGGAATACCATAACCTAAACTGACACCAGTTTCATTAATCAGATACGAACTTACATCAAGACCGGCACCATCGAGTTTTTTGGTAAAAACTCCGTAACTAATGTTATGTTTGTCTTCAGTAAAGTATGGATCTGAGAAATAAAAGCTAGCCTCTTGTACCGCTACAGAATTTGAAAATGCAGCATTAAGGGTATTACCCGTACCCAAGAAATTGTTTTCCTTTATACCCATGTTAAATGATGCACCAGAACTATTAGAGTGAGACAGACCAATCGAGAAAGTACCAGTTTTGGTTTCTTCTACACTAAAGTGCAAATTAATTCTATCTTTGAAGCCTTTAAGCTTTGATACCTCCATTTGTACGTCCGAGAAAAAGCCCAAGCGTTTGATTTTTTTAATGGATTCATTTAGTTCGGTATTCGAGTATAAGCCACCCTCAGCAATACCAATTTCACGACGAATTACTTCATCTTGAGTGCGTGTATTACCAATGATAGTAATACGGTTAATATAAACTTTTTTATTTAGTGAAACACTGATATTTAAATCAATTGTATGGGTTTTGGTATCTTCAGTAGTAATAGGGTTCACATTGGCAAAAGCGTAACCTTGATCAGCAAATAGATCAGTAATGGCCTGAATACTTTTAATTACCTCTTTACGCTCAAACACATCGCCTTTAGAAATGGTTATCAAATTATTAAGAGTATCAATAGACTGGTTAAGTAAATCACCAGTAAACTCAATAGTACCAACTTTATATTGCGAACCTTCGTTTACTTGAATATCAATACTAATACTTTGTTTATCTTCAGAAAGGTTGGTGACAATCTTGCTCACTTTAAAATCAAGGTAACCCGAGTTGATATAAAGTGATTTCATCGCCTCAACACCAGCATCAAGTGCAACTTTAGAGTAATGATCTTTTTGAGTAAAGTAATTTAGAATGAAAAAGTCAGGTTCACCAATTTCAAATAAGTCTAGCAAATCATCTTCATCGTGAATCTTAGCACCACTTATTTTCATTGTGCTAATACGTGCTACTTCACCCTCATTAATATCGACTTCAATACCAACTCTATTTTGAGCATCGATTTCAATAGTTTTGGTAATTTTAATGCCATAATAACCTTTAGAGATATAGGAAGCTTCTAGTTGAGAGATAAGTTTGTCTAACTCTCTTTTATTAAAAATCTTACCTTGAGACAAGTCCATACTTTTTAAGACTTGTTTAATGCCTTCTTCTTTAATGACTTTGTCAGAATAATTAAGCAACTCAATATACTTAATATGCGGGTTTTCTTGAATGTTAATTTTTAATACTTGATCATCTTGCGACACTTCGATATCTTTAAAAAATTGAGTTTTATAAAGTGCGCGAATGATTTGTGAGGAAGTTTTTTTGTTGTAATCATCACCTACTTCAACCGGAAGGTAACTTAAAACTGTACCCCTAGAGATGGCATTAAGACCCAATATCTCAATACTTTTAATAAGATCAGCCTGTGCAATAGTAGGCAATATAAGACCCAATACTAAAGAAATTTGAATAAGAATTTTTTTCATTTTTTAAACTTATGATAACAATCGCAAAAAGTCATTATACAGAGCTACAAACGTTAGTGACAAGATAACAAACAAGCCAAGTTTGATTGATATTTGTTGAAATGTCTGACTCACTGGAGAGCCTTTTAAGATTTCAATTAAATAGAAGAACAAATGCCCCCCATCTAGTAGCGGAATTGGCAACAAATTAAGCAACCCTAGCCCGATACTAATTAAAGCTAAAAATGACAAAAATGAGATTAAGCCTAATTGTGCAGTTTTGCCCGCATAGTCTGCAATGCTGACCGGGCCACTTAGTTGCTTTAATGACACTTCACCTAGGATCATTTTCTTAATTATCTTTAAGTTAAGTAAAGTAAGTTGATACACTTTTACATTTGCAGACAAAAAGGCATCTAAAACTCCTTTTTTAACCAATACTCGCCACTCATCTAAATAACCATCAGGCACCATGACACTCACGCCAGCTTTAGGCGTGCCATTTTCATTTTTAGGTGTGAGAGTCAGTTCAATAGTGCGATGATTACGTTCAACTTGTAGTTGAATCGGTTGCTGAGGATTACGCTTTATCACCTCAACAAAATCGCGCCAAGAGTCAATCGCCTTGCCATTGGCTTGTAATATTTTGTCGTTGGACTGGATGCCGGCCAAATCAGCCGCACTAGCGTTCATCACTTGATCGATGATAGGTTCAAGGACTGGCATGGCAAATTCAAAGCCTAAATAATGCTCAACACCTTGTTCTGGATTTGCTAAAAAATCCCCCTTTAAATCCAATGTTAAGGTTTTTAAATCTGAGGTCTTTGAGATTACTTTTAGTTGTAATATTTCTCCTTCTAAAGCTTGAATAAAGCCCATAGAAAATTC
>DTVJ01000080.1 GCA_012963565.1 Piscirickettsiaceae bacterium | reverse complement strand
AAGGAGGATAGTGAATTTGTAGTTCGCTTATTAGATAGTGGTATCAACCGAAAAAACCTTCGTTTTAATGCATTGCAATTTCATCTTTGGCATAATGAAAATACACGAGCTTCGTTACAACAAAATGATATCCTCTTACAAAATGCTATTGATAATAATGTAAATTGGTGTGACAACGGTATTGATAGGTATTTATAGTTATGTCGATTAGTAGACAGATTAAAGCCTTTATTCTTAGAAAACTTACCAGTAAAAAGTCTCATAATTTTGATATCCACAAAGCAGAAAATGTGCTATTTTTGCGCTATGATCGAATCGGTGATATGGTTATTACCACCCCTGTTTTTAGGGAGATAAAACTTGTTTATCCACATATTAAAATCACCGTTATAGCCAGCACAGCTAATCAAGATGTCTTGACAAATAACCCTTATGTTGACAATATTATTACGAATCATAAGAATAATTTACTCAGTGATTTATCTTCATTATTAAAACTTAGAAAACAAAAGTTTGATGTCTGTATTGAATTTGATCATTCTGTCATACCACATGCAATTATCCGATTAAAAGTCATCAAGCCTAAAAAAGTGATTTCAGTCAAAAAAGATGGCAGATATGGTGTTGATGGTAGTGAATTGTTATTGTATGACTTTTATACAGAAAAACCGAGTAACGCACATTTTCGAGATATTTGGCTAGCAACTCTAAAGCCGTTTGGCGTTAAAGCAAAGTCTAATGTTTACGATTTATTTATCACTGACACACAGCAAAAGCAAGCACAAAATTTTATTAAGCAATATTCGTCTAAATTTTTAGTAGGTATTAATCTTGAAGGTGCTGTTAAAGGTAAGAAGATTAAGTTTTCTGAGCTATGGCAAATCTGCCAAGGTCTACATAAAGCAAATAATAATATTCAAGTCATTATTCTAACAACGCCAGGTAATTTGCAAAGTATTTATGAGAAAGTAACAGAAAGTTCACTTGACTACGTTGTGACTAGTTACAAAACCGATACCATTTTAGATGCTGCAGCCTTAATCAGTCAATTGGATTTAATTATTACTCCAGATACTTCTATTGTTCACATTGCCTCTGCTTTTAACAAACCGATAGTAACCATTCATGAAAACAACCAAGACAGTTACCAATTATTTGCACCAACATCAGACATTAATAAAACTGTTTTTTCACCTAAAAAAGACACTTTAGAAGGTTATGATGTTCAAAAAGTTATAGAATACGCAAATCAATTTATCAACAAGGATTTAACATGAGAATTGTCGGTACTAAATATTGCGGTCATGACAGTTCGCTATGTCTATTAGATACTGAGCAAAAAACTATCTTTGCCATGGGAACGGAAAGAGTAACTCGTATTAAACATGATGTAATGGATGTAAGTCCTGTGTTAGATGCTTATCCATTAGGTAATGTGGATGTTGTATGTCATTCATTGAGTGATTTTGCAAATAGAAGTGGAGAAGGTGAGCTTAGAGCACAAATGACCCACAATAAAGACATCGAAAAAGCACTTCGTTTAATCATTAATCCAACTTATATTAAAGATTTAAACGTAACAAGAGCTGAAAAAAACAAATTACTATTTAAATCTTTATTGACTAATTTTCCCGCAGTCAAAGCTTATTATGGGGCTAAGTTTAAACGAGCGCTAACAAAAAATAACAAAGAGAATAATAAAAAAGTTTTTACTAACTATATTACGAAGAATTTTAATAAACGCAATTTATTTCCTAAGAAAATTTACTTTTTTGATCATCATTTATGTCACGCTATTCCCTCTTACTATTTATCTCCTTATAACAATGAGAAAGCAATCGCTTTAACAATTGATGGCCAAGGAGATGGATTTTTTAGTAAATTGTATGTATTTGATGAGAAGGCAAAATACAAGTTAATAGGGTATTCTAAGGCCACCCCTTTAGGGCAAGGTGGGCAAGGTGGAAGGTATTTGTCGGTTGGTAGGATTTATGAGCACTTTACTCAAGCCATGGACTTAAGAGTTGGTAGTGACGAAGGCAAAGTCGAAGCACTGGCCGCCTTTGGCAAGGCTGATCAAGAT
>DTVJ01000079.1 GCA_012963565.1 Piscirickettsiaceae bacterium | reverse complement strand
CCAAGGTTATTACCAATAGTTATTGCTTTACCTAAGATCTGGTTACAATATTTTTGACCGACACCGACCGCATCCATCACTTCGCGTGCAGCCATTGAGATCTCAGCAGTATCAATACCATACGGGCAGAATACAGAACAACGACGACATTGCGAACACTGGTGGAAGTAGTTATACCAATCATCCAGCATTTCATCATCTAGCTCTTTAGCGCCAACTAATTTAGGGAAATATTTACCCGCAAAAGTAAAATGACGACGATAAACGCTTCTAAATAAGTCTTGGCGAGCAACCGGCATATTCTTTGGATCTGAAGAACCTAAGAAATAATGACATTTATCAGTACAAGCACCACATTTAACGCACGAATCTAAGAAAACTTGTACAGAACGATATTTAGATTTAAGTTCGCCCATTTTAGCAACAGCGACTTCTTGCCAGTTATCTACTTTCTTACCTGGAAAACCTAATGGATTTTGAAATTCTTCGGAAGCTTTGAAAGGGCCATCGCCTTCCATAATGCCCTCATGTATTTCAGGAATTTCTATATAAGTGGGCAATACGGGGACATCATATTCTTTTTCCATGTTATTTATCCTCACCTAATGTTTGATCTAATTTAACTACGTGTTCTTGTTCCTGTTTCAATGCCCAAGGAGAAATATGGCGTTTTTTACGCGCATCATCAACTTGATTACGTGTCGGACTAAAGAATAAACCTGGAACGTGTAATAATTTTGAAATTGGGAATATTGCCATTAGCACAAACACTAAAAATATATGTATCAAGAACTGTGTCTCAGTTGGCAAATCAGACCAGCCAATCCAAGGGAATGCAATTAACCCTGAGGCAAATTCCTTCACCATCATGATATCAGTATGGTTGTTAGTGAATGTCATTACCACACCACTCACACCAATAACTAATAATAAAATCAACATCAGATAGTCTGATGGTGCTGAAATATAACGAATACGTTCAACAAAAATACGACGACCTACTAAGCCAATCAATCCAATTACCATTGCAAAGGCAGCATATTTAAAAGGTTGAACGAGTAGGAAAATTTCAGGCAAATCACCTGGCCAGAAATAACGTGCATGACGAATCAATACTAATAATAGACCAAGATGAAACAACCAGCCAAATAGCCAGGTCCACTTATTGGATTTAAATAAACTTTCAAATAAGACTACTTCGCGAGCCATGCGCATAACCACACCTGTTTGTGTTAACGGAGTTGGTGCAGTAGGAATTTTAAGGGGTACGGGTGTAATCCAATATTGATAGATTTTCCTCGTCATTCCAATTAGGAATATAGATAATGAAATATAAAATAAAGCCGTAAAAAAGATGCTTATTGCAGACATATTACTCTCTAACTTAATGTGTTAATAATTTAAAAAGCACCCAATAAAGCGGGTGCTTTCAAAGTTTGTATTGTTTAGATACAACCAGTTGGCTTTGGAAGGCCGGCGAAACGACAACCTTGCTTACCAGGACCATAAGGGAATAAAGAATATAGGTACTTAGAGTTACCTTTTTCTTTACCAAATTGTTTACCAATTGCTTTTGTTAGTACACGTACCGCTGGTGCGATTTGGTACTCTTCAAAATAACCACGTAAGAAGTTAAGAACATCCCAATGTTCTTCAGATAATTCAATATCGTCACTTTTTGCCATTTCAACAGCAATTTCTTCTGTCCAATCACTTAGGTTTACTAAGAAACCTTCTTCATCTACTTCTGCGCCTAAAATATCAGCCATTTTTTACTCCTATATATAAATTACGTTAAACCCAAGAAACCGCAGTTCCATGTTCAACAACTAAATCAACAAAACCTGCATAATCAACTAATTTGATATTATCTGCAACTTTTGATGAAATTCCTCTCGCATCAACATCACCTTGCAATGCGTAGACTCTGCCTTGAGTGGCAAGATCTGCAAGCATTGATGAGTTGGCGTTTTTCGCAGCACTAATTACACCGTCTTCAATCAATAAAATAACACTTGTGTCATCAATTGTATTTAAACAAGACTGTAATGAATTACGCTCGAAAGATGATTTATTTACTGTATGTAACATATTAAACCTCTATTAGA
>DTVJ01000078.1 GCA_012963565.1 Piscirickettsiaceae bacterium | reverse complement strand
TGGCGTAATACGTCAATACATCAACAGGGTTGGATACTACAATGACAAATGCATTTGGTGCGTACTCAATAACACCATCCATGATTTGGTCAATAATTTTAAGATTGATACCTAAAACATCTGCTCGATCCATGCCAGGCTTTCTTGGCATGCCAGCGGTGATAATTACAATGTTAGAGTCTTTAATGGCAGCAATGTCACTATCGCCAATGAGCTCGGTATCAAAATGATATACGCTGGAAGTTTCTTGGATATCAAGCGCCACACCTTTAGCGTATTGCGCCTCAAGATCGATAAGAACAATCTGCTGTGTTAATTTTTGAATGGCTAACATTTGCGCCGTATTTTCGCCGACTCTGCCAGCACCAATAATACTGATTTTATTAACCATAGAAACCTCTACTTAATGCTTATATAATACCACGCTTACCTTGTTAACAAAATTAATCCAAAATGAGCGATGAATTCCACAAATTAGCCCTTGATTATCATAAGGGAGAACGTCCAGGAAAAATCTATGTTTCTTCGCACAAACCCTTAGAAACACACCATGATTTGTCTTTAGCTTACACTCCCGGTGTGGCAGCGCCTGTTAGAGAAATTGCTAAAAATCCAGAGTTAGTTTATGACTACACCATTAAAGGTAATTTGGTTGCAGTAATTACCGACGGGTCGGCCGTGCTAGGGCTTGGCAATGTGGGCCCTTTGGCAGCCAAGCCAGTGATGGAGGGTAAAGGTGTGTTATTTAAGCAATTTGCTGACATCGATGTATTCAACATTGAGGTAGATACTCAAAATGTGGATGAATTTGTGCAAACTGTTAAAAATATCGCACCAACTTTTGGTGGTATTAATTTGGAAGATATCTCTGCACCGCGTTGTTTTGAAATTGAACAACGTCTGATTGAAATGTTAGATATTCCAGTCTTTCATGACGATCAACACGGCACTGCAATTATCATTGCGGCAGGGCTTTTAAATGCCCTAGAGATTCAAGGAAAAACCCCCGAACAAGCAACCTTAACCTGTCTAGGTGCAGGTGCTGCAGGCATTGCAACTCTAAATTTATTATGTGAATTGGGTTTTAAAAAATCTAATATTTTATTGGTGGATTCCAAAGGAATTATTACCGATACTAGAGAGGGGTTGACCAAAGAAAAATCTGGCTATGCAGCCACAACAAACAAACAAACATTGAGTGACGCCATGGATGGTTGCGATGTGTTTGTGGGCGTGGCCTCAGCCAATTTGGTATCAAAAGAAATGGTGAAGTCTATGGCAGACAATCCGATTGTATTTGCTCTGTCGAATCCTGATCCCGAAATTTCTCCGGCTGATGCTAATGCTGTACGCGATGATTTAATCATGGCAACCGGTCGAAGTGATTATCCAAACCAGGTGAATAATGTACTCGGTTTTCCATTTATATTCAGGGGGGCATTAGATGCCAAAGCCAGTGCAATTAATGTTGAAATGAAAATTGCAGCGGTGCATGCACTCAAAGATTTAGCAAAACTTGAAGTTCCTCAAGATGTACTCAAAGCCTATAATGTTGATGCTATTAGCTTTGGTAAGGATTATATTATCCCCAAACCATTCGACAAAAGACTTGCTGATGTCGTGCCAAAAGCAGTATTTGATGCTGCGATTTCAAGTGGTGTTTCAAGGCTTTAATGCCACTTATTTCGATACGAAAAAAACTATCTAAATCTCCTTGTTAATCAAGAATAGTTATGGGATAATGGCCGATTGTTTTTGGAGAGATTTACGAGTGGTTAAAGTATGCGGATTGTAAATCCGTCGCCTCTGGCTTCGAAGGTTCGAATCCTTCTCTCTCCACCAAAAAGATAAAATAGGATTTGCGGGTATCGTATATTGGTATTACCTTGGCCTTCCAAGCCAATGAGACGAGTTCGATTCTCGTCACCCGCTCCATGTGGAAGAGGTTGTGCTCACCTAGCTCAGTCGGTAGAGCACTTCCTTGGTAAGGAAGAGGTCGGCGGTTCAAATCCGCTGGTGAGCTCCAGTAAATAATTTGTTCTAAAAAAGAGGAAGAGAAAATGTCAAAAGAAAAATTTGAAAGAACCAAGCCCCATGTAAATGTAGGCACAA
>DTVJ01000077.1 GCA_012963565.1 Piscirickettsiaceae bacterium | reverse complement strand
CTTTAGTGAGAATCTTAATAGTACTGAAAAAGCAACTACATCAGCTTATGTGGACAATCTAAAAGCTGCATTACAAAATGATTCTGAAGCAAATAAAATGCTCAACAATAAATCTGCAGGTGGTGAAGTGTGTGGCACAGTAATTGATTACAACGCAAGTCCAGTTGAAAATTTGAGGATTTTTGCTAGAGATTTTAGCGATTTTGCAAAAATTGCTAACGCTAAAACAGCGGCAGATGGCTCATTTTGCTTTAATGCACCCGTTGGACAAGAGTTACTGGTGGGTGTGATGAATAGAACCACTACCAATGATTCAGCGTCTGAATTTTATACTAGCGCTTCACCCACCAATGGTAGTGGCACCAAGTGTCACTTAGTACATTGCGGTGACAAGCTAACCGTTGCTGCCAGCACAACTGCTGATTTCAAGCTAATTCAAGGTGGTCGAATTACTGGCACTATACAAGGTCATGACGGTATTCTTCTAAAGAAAGTTAAGGTCAGGTTTAGAAATGCATTAACAAGAAAGCCAACAGGAGCAGCCAAAACCAATACTACTGGCAAGTACACTATGAATTTAGCCCCAGGAAATTATAGTGCTTACTTTCTAAATCATACTAAAAAACCTTATGCTTCAACTTCCTATACTTCCAACGCTACTTATAATTCAAATGGTAGTGCCCTAGATAGAAATTTTGCTGACACTATAACAGTAACTGCAGGTAGCTCTTCAACTGCTGATGGCACACTCCCAGCCGGCGGCACTTTAACAGGGTTAGTAACTGATAATAATGGAAATCCAGTTCAGTTTGCCAAATTAAGAATTGATCAAATCAAAGATAAAGATGGTAATGCTGTAGATTTAACAGCAGATAGGTTTCACTCTAATAAACAAGGTCAATATAGAGCGCAGTTGCCTTATGGAACCTACACTTTTACAGCAAGAGGAAAACTATACGAAGGTGTTAGTGGTGCAGGCTACGCTATCAGCAGTGGCACTAGCTCACAAACAGTCAATATTGATCATTCAACAAATGTTGTCTCTATAGCAATAACCGATGGCACTGATCCACTTGGATCTGTACAAGCAAAACTGAAAAGCACAACTAAAGGAGACTCTGGCATACGTATGAGTGATGGCAACCCTACTACATCAGATGGCAAAACAACAATTTACGTACCAAATGGTGATTATTACTTTGGAGTAACTGTAAATAATGGCAGTGCTTATAGCTCTTGCAATTGGAGTGGTAGTGCTTGTAACCAGCTTACTGGATTTGATGAGGATACTATAAGTATTAATTCGGACGATGCCACGACTTTTGCTTCGGTTAGTTTGCCAGTAGGATTCGCAATATCTGGAACAATATTGGGTACTGACGGCAACCCAGCAGCCAATGCAAAATTTACTTCAAGAATTAAGATTGGTTCAGATTGGGATTTTCTAGCAGCAACTAGAACAGGTTCTGATGGCAAATACACTTTATCAATAGGCGATCAGACATACAGTATTTCTGCTGAATTGCATGATAATACAAAAACTGAATATCGCGGCCTCCTTGGAGCAGGTTGCGCTTTATCAGCAGCTCAAACAATAGACTTTGATTTAAGCAATCTGACTACAAACAACAGAATTACAGCATATGATTGCACAATGACTGCGCCTACTTTAGCGCATACCATTTCTGGCACAGTAACAGGTGCCGATGGCACAGCCCTTGCCAATACAAAGGTATGGATCTATGACTCGAGCGACGTAGAACCTAAAGTTGAAACATACACTGATACCAATGGTGCATACACCATTAAAGCCCCAAATATAAGTTCTAATACTTATAAATTAAGAGCTACAGTTGATACTAATACAAAGGCATAGGCGGTGCCAAATGTCCAATTACCGGTGATAAAACCATCAACTTTAATGGTACAAGTCAAAAAGCATTTACCCAGATAAGATCTTGTGATAATGAAGTAAGTAGCGTTGCCGTATCCGGCTGGGTCAAAGACACAAATGGTAACAAACTTGCCGGCACCTGGGTATCGGTTGATACTTACAATGGCAGTAGTTGGGTTACTTCTAATGCTACAGACACAAACAGTAGTGGTGAATATGGCTTTACAGT
>DTVJ01000076.1 GCA_012963565.1 Piscirickettsiaceae bacterium | reverse complement strand
AAACTCATCATTATTAGTCGCATTGTCATCAATTCTCTTATTTTCTTTTGCTACTCTCGCTCTTTATAAAGTTCAATGTGTGAAATTAATTATTGAGTGGGATGATAAATACGCTGAAACTGACTCAAGCATTACTAACTATGAAGAGGTTAATAAATTTTCGTTAAAAGTTAAAGTATTGCTCGAGGCTGTTGAATCAAATTATGAGAAAAATAAGAGAATTGATGACAATGCGACTAATAATGATGAGTTTTTTGCACATATGTCTGAGGTTTTAATGGATTGGCTTTTTGACCTTTATCCACGTACATTGGCATATCTTGAGAATATTGAAAATGATAATAAAATCCGTAAACAAATAAACGAAGCGACCGATATGGCTCTTCTTATTGATGATGAAAATGTGGTTGACACAGTAAAGCGAATTTTGAATATTGTTGAATCTAAGAATAAATCTGATGCAGACAGGGAAGATAGGATAGGTTCAAGGACGTACAGGGATTTATTGAATGGCCACTAGCATCTCATGAAGCAGATGCTCGCCCTATTTATGGAAATTTAAAAGGGAAGGATATTTATAAAGCATGGTTTGGCTGCAAAAGTCTGAAGATACAGAGTGTCTACATGCCCAAGCTCTTTTAGCAAGTATCTCTCTAGACAAAATTACAATAGCTGAGATTGGTACTGCTGTAAATATGACTCATAAAATTATCAACAACAATGTTTTTGCCAATAGGCCTTACAAATATACTTATGAAAATGGCTTTAATGATGTTTAATCAAAATTAATTCTAACATGCGCTCACAATTCCTTTCAAAAATAAAATCTTTACTTGGTATTACTCCTACGCTTATTACCTCTGATCATGAAGCCTCATTAAGCAGCGAATTTCAACAAGGCGAATGTAAGTGTGAGCAAACCACGTTTGAATTTAGTGACAACACTAACTTGTCTCAAGAAAAACCAATCAAGCCATCACTATGCGACACAATAGATTTGGTGGAAAAAGAGATGATTCGACCGTATTCTTTAAAGCCTAAGTCTCCAGTTACACAAAATACTGATGGTCAGATTAACATACCTTTTGACCCTTACATACCGTCTATACAGGATGTAGTCGCTCTAGCTGAAAAAGAAAACTTAAATGCTGACTTGGAATATGTTGAGATTAATTACACTTGGGAAGAGAGGTTGTGGCATTGGGCAGATGCTAATTATATAAGTGAGAGTTTACTGCCCAGAGACAGAGAAGGGTTGGTTAACTTAACTGCGCTTATTCTTATTGATAACAAACTCACCGAACTGCCTAAAGAGATAGGCAATCTGGTTAACTTAACTGAGCTTAGTCTTATTAATAACAAACTCACCGAACTGCCTAAAGAGATAGGCAATCTGGTTAACTTAACTGCGCTTATTCTTACTGGTAACGAACTCACCGAACTGCCTAAAGAGATAGGCAATCTGGTTAACTTAATTGGACTTGAACTTGATTTCAACCAACTCACCGAACTGCCTAAAGAGATAGGCAATCTGGTTAACTTAATTGGACTTGAACTTGGTTTCAATCAAATTAACAAGGTTTCAAGCAAAATTAGAGAGCTTAAAAATTTAGAATACCTTAAACTTTCATGGAATCATCTTACAAGCCTACCTTCAAGTGCCTTCTCAATGAAATCTCTAGTATGTCTTGATTTATCAGGAAATCAAATATCATGGGAGCTAAAGGAATCTAAGCCATTCACTGCTCATAATTTAGAATACCTGTATCTTAGTACCAATGAATTAACCGAGTTTCCAATTGAGATTTGTAGCTTATATAGATTGGTAGAATTAGGTATTTCATGCAATAGATTAACCTGCTTACCTCCAGAGATAGGCCGCCTAACAAACTTAACCAGTCTTAATATTTGCTGGAATTTATTGGGTGAATTGCCAAAAGAAATTGGAAAATTAACAGGATTAGACGCTCTACATATTTATGAAAATAAACTTACCAAACTGCCAGAGGAAGTGAAACACCTTGAAAAGAAAATTAAATATCTAGATGTGAGTGAGCAAAATAAATTATCTAACGATTACCAGGATCATTTTAGATGCAACTGTGAATATAATTTTCATACAATC
>DTVJ01000075.1 GCA_012963565.1 Piscirickettsiaceae bacterium | reverse complement strand
AAGAATACACTTCGACTTGTGAACGTTCATCATCCGACAAAGTGTTTAAATATTCCCTAGCTAAATCAGTAACATAACCCTGATACACGCCCTCAAAATTTTGTAAGCTGGCAAGGCGACATTCAACACCCCAATCTTCTAACAGAGGCATAGTATGCGTTGCGCCGGCGTAGTTGACGTTATTATCGGCTAATTTCTCGTCAAATGGAAATGGCGCTTCTGAACCAAGAATGGCAAATGGTTGATAATCACTGCCTTTAATTTGTTGAGCAATGGCAATCATCGGAGGCATACCCACACCACCACCAATCAATAGTGGTCGTTTTTTATCGGTTGACTCAAAACTATTTCCAATCGGACCTATGATGGATAACACTTCGCCAATTTTACGCTCGGCCAATTGACGTGTACCTTCACCCACCACCTTGTAAAGTAAATCAAAGGTGCCGTTGTCAATATCAACTGACATAATAGAAATTGGTCTGCGCATAGCCAACGCATCAGATACAGTGATATGCACAAACTGCCCTGGTTTGGTCGCCTTGGCAATCTCAGGTGAATCAAGTGTTAGAATATATTGGTCACCTTCAAATTGATAATGTGCCAAAATCTGGCAATCAATAACTTGAATAGTATCGCGATGTGTTTTACTCATCACAAGTAATCAAAGTGCCGACACCACTATCTGTAAAGACTTCTAACAATACAGCGTGTGATACACGGCCATCAATGATATGTGTGGATTTAACGCCATTTTTAACTGCTGACAGGGCACAACCAATCTTCGGTAGCATGCCGCCATGAATAGTGCCATCCTGAATAAGACCATCGACTGTTTTAGCATCCAAACCTGTCAATAGATTACTATCTGCATCCAAAAGGCCAGCAGTATTGGTGAGTAGAATGAGTTTTTCTGCATGCAATGCCTCGGCAATCGAGCCTGCTACTAAATCAGCGTTGATATTGTAGGAAAAGCCATCTTCACCGACACCAATCGGAGCAATTACCGGAATAAAATCGCCTTTTAATAATAAATCAATTACTGAAGTGTCAATTTGATCCACTTCACCAACATGACCAAGGTCAATAATCTCAGATGTTAGATGGTCCACATGCTTAAGTTTTGTGGCAGAAATCAAGCTACCATCTTTGCCTGTCAGGCCAATTGAATGACCACCATGTTGATGAATAAGATTCACAATTTCTTTGTTTACTAATCCTCCTAACACCATTTCAACTACATCCATGGTTTCAGTATCAGTCACACGCATGCCACCGATAAACTCACTCTCTTTACCAATCTTTTCTAGAGTTTTACCAATTTGTGGACCACCGCCATGCACCACAATCGGGTTCATACCAACGGATTTCATCAACACGATATCACGCGCAAAGCTTGATTTAAGCTCTTCATCAACCATCGCATTGCCGCCATATTTAATAACGATAGTTTTGCCTTGAAATTTTTGAATATAAGGTAATGCTTCGGTTAAAACATTAGCAATATTGTGCGTGTTGTCAGACATATTTTTGAACGTAGATTTTATTAAGTCGTTATTTTACAGCTAATGGCAGGCTTTGCCTAACTTCTTAAGGCGCCAGTAATTATAAGGCCACGGAGTGAGGAAACCGACCAACAACATCAGTGGAAGAGCGTAGTAATTCATCCCCAACTGCCCGCCGGTGAATAGTAAATCGGTCACCTCCATCGATATCTCCATCATCAACATCGAGATGAACGACATCCCGAAAGCGGTCGAGAGAGCATTGCTGAAGTCCATCTGGTTACGCATCAGGATAGCTGTCTCAAGCATGACGCTGGTTGCCAGGCCGTTGATTAGGGGGAGAATTGCGAACAAATACCACAAGTTAGAATACATCACTAGGTCGGCAGTCAATCCCGAAAATGAATAGTAGGCTAAGGTGCCGAATTCACCGATTGAACAACCGATTAAGCACCATTTAGTATTAGTAGCACTTTGTTTCCAAGTATGTTTACAAGACCAAAAATCACCATTCATAACAGCCCTCTAATTTTTATATTTGTAGCACTATACTACTACAAATTGCCCCATCATGCCAAGGTCCTCATGCTCCAAAATATGGCAGTGGTACATGTATGGTGTTTTTGCATCACTAT
>DTVJ01000074.1 GCA_012963565.1 Piscirickettsiaceae bacterium | reverse complement strand
GCGATGAGTTCAAAAGCTCGCCTTTATATGGCAATAATTTAGTCAGTAGTGATGGTAAAACCACCGCAATGTTAGTCGCTCTCAAAAGCAACATTCGATTTAAAGAGCGACGCCAACAGCGTGATAGGATGCGCCTTAAAAGAGCAGACAATCAACTCTCAAAAGACGAATTGGCCAAACTAACAAGTATTGAAAAACAAGTACTCAAAGATACGACTATACAAGGCAACTTACAAGCTAAAACCATTGCCACTATTCGCTCTACCATTGATCAGTATAGAGATAAAGCTAGCTTATTCTTAGGCGGCTTACCAATGATTACCACAGATATTATTAGCTATATCAGTAGCGATCTAATTATCTTTAGTTTGGCAGTGATTGGGCTAATGACCCTTATTCTAGCGCTGATTTTCAGAGGTATTCGCTGGGTGCTTATGCCTATTGGTATTAGTATTACTGGCGCGCTAATGATGACTGGTGTCTTGGCATTTTTAGGTTGGAAAGTCACGGTTATCTCTTCTAATTTCTTCTCACTGCTATTAGTAATGACGTTATCAGTGACCATTCACTTGGTGGTTCGCTATCGAGAATTAGCACAAAACGATCCAGATTTAGAATATCGACAATTGATTAAAAATACCTTAGAACAAATGTTTAAGCCGTGTTTGTTCACCACACTCACCACCATTGCCGCTTTTGGTTCATTACTCATAAGTGGTATCAGACCTGTGATTGATTTTGGTTGGATGATGTCGATTGGCGTGACCATTGCCTTGGTACTTTCATTTTTAGCCTTCCCAATCATCATGAGCCTTTTACCAAAAGCCAAGGTTCAACAATTCAAAACTGAATTAGGTGTTACATATGGCTTGGCCAAGTTCACTGAAAGATTTGGCAATCATCTACTAGTGGCGTTGGTGTTATTTATTGGCGTCGCAGGTGTTGGCATCAACAAACTCAGCGTCGAGAACCGCTTTATTGATTACTTCAAAGAAAGCACTGAAATCAACCAAGGTCTAACCTTGATTGATGAAAAACTTGGCGGTACCATTCCGCTTGAAATCATCTTTGATGATCTTGCTGAAGACTACTGGTTTGATGAAGACCTACGCGTTGATATTCACAAAGTCCATGAATACTTAGATAGCTTAGATGAAACAGGAAAGGTGCTATCTATTGACACCCTAATGCAAATTTTGACCGAAGCTAACGACGGCCAACCATTGAATGGATTTTTTCTTAATATTGTTAAAAGCCAAATCCCGGATAGCGCTAGGAAGCATGTATTAGATCCTTATTTATCTGAAGACAATGGCCAACTACGCATGGTGGTTCGCATTCGAGAAACTAACAAAGAGCTCAAACGCAGTGAGCTTATAAATAAGATTGAACAACATATATCGAAAGATTTAGGC
This sequence comes from Piscirickettsiaceae bacterium, assembly GCA_012963565.1. GTDB lineage: Bacteria > Pseudomonadota > Gammaproteobacteria > PS1 > Pseudothioglobaceae > Thioglobus_C. The sequence continues at coordinate 26,442 of DTVJ01000074.1, read as the reverse complement.
TTTAGAGAAGACAGCTTCCATATGACGGGTATGCTAATACTGTACAACAACATGCTACAAAGCTTATTCAATTCGCAAATTAAAACCATTGCTGTGGTTTTTGCTATGATTTTTGTGATGTTTTTATTTGTGTTTAAGTCAGTTAGTTTGTCAATTTTGGCATTGATTCCTAACACTTTGCCATCAATCTTTATTCTTGGCATTATGGGTCTACTCAACATTCCTCTAGATCTCATGACCATCACCATCTCTGCCATTGCCATTGGTATTGGTGTTGATAATGCCATTCACTATATTCACCGTTTCAAAGCTGAATTTCAAAAAGATGGTGATTACTTAGCCACTATGTATCGCTCGCATGGCAGTATTGGTCTGGCCATGTTCTATACTTCGATTACAGTGACGTTAGGCTTCCTTATTTTAGCCTTATCTAACTTTATCCCGAGTATCTATTTTGGTGTATTTACTGCTATCGCAATGCTAAGTGCTTTATTGGCCAACCTGACTTTATTGCCAAAATTAATCTTAATGGTTAAACCTAAAATCTAAATCAACATATTCAGGTTTATTGTCTAACGATGTCAACACAACACCACTTTGATGTTCTTATTATTGGTACCGGCAGCGCGGGACTGATGAGTGCCTTGCAATTGTCAGATGATTTATCTATTGCATTAATTGCCAAAGACAAAATTCTCGAGGGTAGTTCGTACTATGCACAAGGTGGCATATCAGCAGTATTAGACATTAACGACAACTTTGAGTCACACATTAAGGACACCTTATCGACAGGTGTCAATTTAGGCAATAAAGACGCCATCCGTTTTATGGTTGAGCAAGCGCCAGATGCGATTGACTCTTTGGAAAAAGCAGGGGTTCACTTTACACGTGAAGCTGATCATTATCACCTTACCACTGAAGGCGGCCATAGCGCTCGACGAGTGGCTCATGTTGCCGATAAAACCGGACAATCTATCCAAAATAGTTTATTTGACACTGTCAGGGCTAAAAAAAATATCACCCTATTTGAAAACTTCATCGCCATTGATCTACTCACCCAAAATCAAGACTGTTATGGTGCTTACATCCTAAACAAATCCAATAATTATGTCGAAAGTTTTATCGCTCATAAAACTATTATTGCTACGGGTGGCGCCTCTAAAGCTTATCTTTACACCTCCAATCCAGACACCTCGACTGGCGATGGTATTGCCATGGCTTATCGTGGTGGTTGTAATATTGTTAACATGGAATTTACTCAATTCCACCCAACTTGTCTTTATCATCCGCATGCCAAATCTTTTTTGATTTCTGAAGCATTGCGCGGTGAGGGTGGAAAACTGATACTACCGAATGGTGAATCTTTTATGTATAAGTATGATGATCGCGCCGAACTAGCCCCACGTGATATTGTCGCTAGAGCCATCGACTCGGAAATGAAAACCAATGGCTTTGATTGTGTTTATATAGACATCTCTTTTAAAGATAAAGATTGGATCAAAGCACGCTTTCCTACCATTTATCAAAAATGTTCCTCTTTCGGTATTGATATTTCCAAAGAAGCTATTCCTGTGGTGCCGGCTGCACATTACACTTGTGGTGGCATTCAAACCGATACCAATGCACACAGTAATATCGATAATTTATATGCAGTTGGAGAAGTGGCACACACAGGCGCACATGGCGCCAATCGTATGGCCAGCAACTCGTTATTAGAATGTATTGTATTTGCTAAATCATGTGCGAACCATATCAACCAATCAACCTTACAAACTGAGTACCCAAGCTTTGATGATTGGGATGCATCGAAGGTTGCCCCATCAAAAGAAAAGGTGGTGGTCTCACATCTGTGGGATGACATTAGACGTATCATGTGGAACTTTGTTGGCATTGTACGTAGTAATAAACGTCTTAATTCTGCCGATAAACGTTTGGCTCAAATCCAGATCGAGGTGGATGAGTATTATCGACTTTATCTAATTTCAAGTGATTTAATTGAACTCAGAAACTTAGTAAAAACCGCACAAATCATTGTCAAATCAGCAATTAACAGAACAGAAAGTCGTGGTTTGCACTACAATATAGACTATCCTGAACAATCAGACAAACTCATTGATACGATAATACACAAACCATGATCCTCTCTATTCTTCACTATCCCGATTCTCGCTTACGTACTGTCGCTAAAGTAGTTGACGTGGTGGATGAGTCGGTCAGAGTGCTGGTCAAAGATATGTTTGAAACTATGTACCAAGCCCCCGGTATTGGACTAGCTGCCACTCAAGTTGATCATCATCAGCGTATTATTGTGATTGATATCTCTGATGAAAGGAATCAACCACTGTGCTTAATCAATCCAAAAATTATTGAAAAAGATGGTGAGATTGATTGGGAAGAAGGCTGTCTTTCTGTGCCCGATTATTATCAATGCGTTAAGCGTGCTAACCATATTAAAGTGCGTGCACTTAATGAGCAAGGCGAAACCTTTGAGATAGAGGCTGATGAATTATTAGGTGTATGCATTCAGCATGAAATTGATCATATAAACGGCATCTTGTTTGTTGACCATCTCTCTAAACTCAAGCAAAAACGCCTACTAGAAAAAACCAAAAAGGCCACCAAGAGCTAATCCGTGTCAATTCAAATTGGCGATTATGTCTTAAAATCTCAGGTCTTACTTGCACCAATGGCGGGTACCAGTGATAAACCCTTTAGAACTTTATGTCGTGAACAAGGGGCTGCACTTACCACCTCCGAAATGGTAATCATTCAAAAACACTTACTCAACACCAGCAAATCCAAACATCGGTTAGATTTCTCAGGTGAGCCTGCACCCATCAGTATCCAAATTGCCGGATCCGAAGCGGATGAACTGGCTGAGTCTGCTCGACAAGCGCTCACTTTTGGTGCTGACATTATTGATATTAATATGGGTTGCCCTGCCAAAAAAGTCTGCAACAAAGCAGCTGGCTCTGCTCTCATGCAAGATGAAGATTTAGTCAAGGATATTCTCACCTCTGTGGTAAATGCTGTCGATATTCCAGTCACTTTAAAAATGCGCACAGGATGGAACGTCAGTAATAAAAATGCACCCATAATCGCAAAAATTGCACAAGACGCTGGCATTCAAATGCTCAGTGTCCACGGTCGAACTCGTGAAGATAAATACAAAGGTGAGGCTGAATACGAAACCATTAAGCAGGTGATTGATCAGGTTAATATTCCGGTGATTGCCAATGGTGATATCACGTCGGGTAAAAAAGCACAGCAAGTCTTACAATACACTGGTGCAAATGGAGTGATGATTGGTCGAGCTACCCAAGGCAACCCATGGATTATTCACCAAATTAATCACTACCTAAAAACAGGTAAAAAAGCACCAAATATCCCACTCAATGACAAAAAACAAACTATTTTGAAGCATATTAAGCAAATCCATCAATTTTATGGGGAAAATTTAGGCACTCAGTTAGCCAGAAAGCATATTTTTTGGTATGCTACTCACCTTGATGAAAAGAATGGTCAAACTTTCTGGAAGAAAGTTAATAAAATCAAAGATCACGCTCATCAATATCAATTACTTGAGGAATTTTTACAGCAATTATGATTTCGACCGATTTACCCGCCTGTATTAACGCAAAACTTGAGCGCTACTTTAAACAATTAAATGGCGAGCAAGCGAGTGGCGTACACAAAATGGTTATGCAAGAAACTGAATCAACAGTGATTAAATTTGTTTTAGAAAGTGTCAACCAAAATCAAAGCGAAGCATCAAGAATTTTGGGTATTAATCGTGGCACTCTAAAGAAAAAAATTGAACTCTACAAGCTCTAACGCTTTATAATTATTTCCTTTAATATTCATCAAATCTCAAAGGAATAGAATGTCTATACAACGTGCCTTAATCAGTGTTTCTGATAAAACTGGTATTACTGAGCTTGCTCAATTTTTAGCTGATAAAAATATTGAAATTCTATCAACCGGTGGTACAGCAAAGCTCTTAGCTGATAATAATATTCCTGTCATCGAAGTATCAGATTACACTGGTTTTCCTGAAATGATGGCAGGTCGTGTTAAAACACTCAACCCAAAAATCCATGGTGGTATTCTGGCACGTCGCGGACTTGATGAAGGTGTGATGGCTGAAAATAACATTAACCCGATTGATCTAGTTGTCGTTAATCTCTATCCGTTCCAGGCAACGATTGCTAATCCTGATTGCACACTTGAAGATGCCATTGAGAATATTGATATTGGCGGCCCAGCAATGCTCAGATCAAGTGCAAAGAATCACGCTTCTGTTACGGTTGTCGTAGATGCACAAGATTATCGAACAGTGATTGATGAGATTAACGCATCGGGCGATACTACGTTAGAAACTCGCACTAAATTGGCGTTAAAAACCTTTGAACATACAGCGCAGTATGATGGTGCTATTGCTAACTATCTGGGTAGAGGTGAAGATGGTTTCTCAAATACTATGAACCTACAATTTAACAAAGTGCAGTCGATGCGTTATGGTGAAAATCCTCATCAAAATGCAGCTTTCTATGTTGAGAGTAATATTACAGAATCTTGTGTGGCCTCAGCTACACAGTTTCAAGGCAAAGAGATGTCATACAACAATATGGCTGATGCCGATGCTGCATTAGAATGTGTGCGTAGCTTTGATGCGCCGGCGTGTGTGATTGTCAAACATGCTAATCCTTGCGGTGTAGCAGTACGTGCCAATATTCACGATGCTTATTTGGACGCTTTTAAGACTGACCCCACCTCTGCATTCGGTGGCATTATTGCCTTTAACCGCCCACTAGACAAAGCAACAGCGCAAGACATTATTGACAAACAATTTGTCGAGGTGATTATCGCACCCAGTGTAGATGATGATGCCAAACAAGCGTTATCTTCTAAACAGAATGTACGTGCCTTAGAATGCGGTGATCTTAATGCCGCACAACCATCACTAGACTATAAACGCGTTACTGGTGGCTTATTAGTACAAGATAAAGACTTGGGCGTTATCACAGAAGAGGATATTAAATGCGTCAGTGATCTAGCGCCAACAGATGCGCAAATTAAGGATTTACTATTTGCATGGAAAGTAGCTAAAACTGTTAAATCTAATGCCATTGTTTACGTTAACAATGAGATGACGATTGGTGTGGGTGCTGGACAGATGTCTAGAGTTTACTCAGCAAAGATTGCCGGCATTAAAGCCGCTGATGAAGGCTTGGTAGTTGAAGGTTCGGTTATGGCATCAGATGCTTTCTTCCCATTCCGTGATGGTATTGATGCCGCTGCCGAAGCAGGTATTAAGGCCATTATTCAGCCAGGTGGTTCAATGCGTGATAATGAAGTGATTGAAGCGGCAAATGAACATGGAATTGCCATGGTATTTACTGGTATGCGTCACTTCAAACACTAAACTAGAGAGTATTATGAGCATCGAGAAAATCAAAGCCTTTCCAGAAATTACTTCCGTCGTTATTGAAGGTGATGATGTTGTTTCCGTTACCCAAGGATATTACGATGTTGACAAGGTAATAGCACATATACAAACGTGTATTGAAATGGTTAGGAGATACGACAAAATGGGTTATTACAATTTAGCCAAACCTGAGTTTGTCAATGAAGTCATAACCACTTTTACCAATTTAGAACTCAGCAAAAAAGACGTTATTCGCGCCAATAACTTTATGGAAATTAAAGGCTTTAAAGAGTGTAATCGTGTTTGGCAACTGCCCGATGAAATGAAAGTGCAAGCCTCACAAATGCTACAGGGATTCTACGTTACTTACGATACTGAAAACTGGGAAGATTTTAGTGTTGAGCCGATTGACAGCTAGAATTTTAAGACAAAATCCTGACTCTAAAAGATCTACCTTTAAGCTTATCGTTGCTGATTTTCTTAAGCGCTGGTTTAACCAACTCTGAACTCACCGCAACATAAGACCAATTACTTACTACATTAATCTTGCCGATCTTGTCACCCGGTATACCGCCCTTACCAGTAAGCCCGCCGACAATATCGCCAGGGCGTAATTTTTGCTTTTTACCGCCATCAATTTTGAGTGTAATCATAGCTGGTTTTTTAACCGGCTTATCTAGATAATTATCACTGGGTAGTGGATCAGAAAATTTTTCACTATCAATACCGAGCTCTAAGGCATCAAGCTTGTGAATTTCTCTATCACTATATAAAGTACAAGCAACACCACTACGCCCTGCTCTACCAGTACGACCAATACGATGTACATGTACTTCTGGATCATGCGCAATATTAAAGTTAATCACCATGTCCAGTGAGTCGATATCTAATCCACGTGCTGCCACATCAGTAGCCACCAAAACCGAAACACTTTTATTGGAAAATCTAATCAATGCTTGATCACGTTCTCGCTGATCCAAATCTCCATGAATAGATAACGCATAAAATCCATAATAAATCAGCTCATCAGCTACATCTTGCGTATCACGCTTGGTGTTACAAAAAACCAATGCAGAATCTGGCTTATGTTTGGCTAATAAAAGTCTTAAAGCAGTCATGCGCTCATCATTAGAATTGGTTTTATGAAAGTATTGCTTAATGGTCGATTCTTCATGAGTAGATGGTGCCTTAATTGTTACAGGGGTGTGCATTACCCGTTGTGCAATATCAGCAATTTCATCAGGATAGGTGGCACTAAAAAGCAGTGTTTGGCGTTTGGCAGGGATTTTTTCGATAATTTGATCAATGGTATCTTGAAAACCCATATCCAACATACGATCCGCCTCATCAAGCACCAATGTACTGATATTATCAAGCTTCAGAGTACCTTTGCGCAGGTGTTCTTCAATACGACCAGGCGTACCTACTACAATATGCACGCCATGCTCCAATGAGCCAATTTGCGGACCAAATGGTGCACCTCCACAAAGTGTTAAAACTTTAATATTATGAATAGCTCTGGCTAATTTACGAATCTCAGCTGCTACTTGATCAGCCAACTCACGCGTTGGACACAAAACAATTGATTGTGCTTTGAAAGACTTAACATTCAGTTTTTGCAATAAGCCTAAACCGAAAGCTGCTGTTTTGCCAGAACCAGTCTTGCCCTGTCCAATCACATCCTTACCCGACAAGATTGCCGGCAAACTCAGCTGCTGAATAGGCGTCATTGACTCATAGCCTAAAGTGCTTAAATTATTTAATAGGTTGGGATGTAAATCCAGCGTGGAAAAATTAATTGAACTCAAAATGATAACTCTAAATTAATATGGAGTAGATTTTACCCTAGTCCACAATATATATAATATCGATACCCTGCTCTAGTAACTTTAGCAGACGAAATTCTGAGCTTGTAACAAGTATATACAATTCAAACCACTCCATATTACTCTCGTTACAAACTCAAATATCACTTTATTAATTCAAAAAAGTCTGATCCTAACTGAACAAGAGGTGATAATAATAATTGTCTATTGTGATCGTGCTTGACTATATCCCCTGAGCCGATAAATAAACAATCTAGGAGATGAGATAGTTTACTATTGAGCAAGCCCACCTTGAAGTGGGAAGCCTGCGGTAATCTTCGAACTTCCGCCTTGAGCCTTATGGTTCAGGTTTCTTTCAAGAGACGACACAATGGATCTTTATCTTAGTCTTAATTCTAGAGTTTATAATGCAAACTATGAAAGCATTAAGACAATCCATTAGAAAACAAAGGCAATCTATATCAACGCCTAATAGGAAAAAATTTGCCAAAAAATTATTGTCGCAAGTGCAAAAATTATCAAATTTTCAAAAGAAGCAAAAAATTGCCATTTATTTACCAAATGATGGTGAAATTGACACAAAATATATAAAAAACTTCTTAGAAAATAGAGGTTTTAGTATCTATTTGCCTATATTATTCGGTAAAAGTCTTAAATTTGCAAAAGTTGGTAAAAAATTTAGGAAAAATCAATTCGGTATCAATGAACCGATATCCTCACACATTTTGAATGCAAATCAAATGAATATTATCTTTATGCCATTGGTTGGATTCGATCAAAATAAAAACCGTATTGGTATGGGTGGTGGATTTTATGATCGAACACTTGAATTTAAGAAGCGACTGCAAAATTACAAAAATCCAAAACTTTATGGATTAGCCTTCGACTGTCAAAAGGTAGATGAACTGTATGTTCAACCTTGGGACGTGTCAATGGACGCAGTGATTACGCCTACTAGAATTTACCAGTAGCGTGTTTTTGAAAGAATGACTTGAGGGATGGATTGTCATTGATTAGATTCATACCAAAACCACGCAACCATCTGAGTGGCTCATTATTTTCTTTGTAAATCCAGTTGAGGCCAGTCATAGTTTTTGCCATTAGTTCATTATCTAAACGACGTGCTCTAGCATAAGCACGCAGAACTCCGTAGTTACCAAGTGACTTATTGCTAGCCTGTAATTGCTTAGATAATTCCTCAACATCAGCAAAACCTAGGTTGACTCCCTGACCTGCGAGTGGATGAATATTGTGCGCAGCATCACCAATCAGTGCTAGATTTTCTTTAACGTATTCTTTGGCACTACGTTCAATTAGTGGAAAGGCTTGCACTGCACTCAACACTTCAAACCGGCCGAATCGATATTCTACACCGGCCGAGAGTCGATCGGCAAAGTCTATCGTTGAGAGTGAAGTAAGTTCGTCAGCCAAAGCATTTTCAGCCGACCAAACAATTGAAGCTTGATGATCACTCAAAGGTAACAGAGCAATAATACTGTCTGATAGAAACCTTTGCCAAGTCGTATCTTCAAACCCATTAGCTGAGCGAACATTACAAATAATAGCTTTTTGCTGATAATTGGTCTCACTAAATTCGATTAGTGATAATTCTCTAATACGGGATCTAGCACCATCTGCACCAATTAATAAACTACAAGATAATTGCACATCATCGTCTAATTGAAGCTGATACCCTTCATCCCTTTTTTCAATATTATCAAGTTTCGCTGTCACAAATTTAACCTTAGTGTCACTCAGTGCCTCGAACATTGCAGACTGAATCGCATCGTTTTCAACTATATGCCCCAAATGCGTTAGGTCATCGTCTGCAGCACAGAAGTTTAAGTTACCATGTGAATTTTGATCCCATACTTTGGTATTAGTGAAGGCATGCTTGCGTTTAATCAAACTCCAAACGCCGAGTTTTCTTAGAAAATCTTCTGAGGTTGGCGTGATAGCACTTACACGTGTGTGAAATTTATCGCCCAGTATTGGATTAGGGTTGTTGGGCTCGATAATAGCAATAGTTGCATTACTTTTTTGCACCATGCTTAACGCAAATGCTTGGCCCACCATGCCACCACCAACAATAACAATATCATATTGCATTACGATTCTCCCGCAATAGTCATTTGATTAATCAATACTGAACCTACTTTCATGTTACTGCGAACATCAATATCGGTGCCCACGTAAACCACACCTAGGAGCATGTCTTTTAAATTACCGGCAATGGTTATGCCAGACACTGGGTATTGAATTTTGCCACTTTCTACCCAAAACCCTAATGCGCCACGAGAATAATCGCCTGTTGTGCTATTCACACCCTGGCCCATCATCTCAGTGACCACCAAGCCCTTATCCATGGTTTTAATCATTGCATCCAGACCACCATCAAAATTAGATTCAACAATCACATTGCTGGTACCGCCCGAATTGGCTGTGGTTTTTAAGCCGAGTTGATTGGCAGAATATTGTCCCATCACATAACTGCAAACACGGCCATCTCGTATAAAGTACTGCTCTCGCTTTAATACACCATCACGATCAAAAGCTTTAGCACCAAGTGTCTTTTTGGCAAATGGACGCTCGAGCAAACTGATATTTTCTGGCAAAACAATCTGTTCAATACTGTCGAGTAAAAATGTAGACTTTGTGTATTGTCTAGACCCACCCAAAGCGCCTAATAATTGTGAAAAAATACCACTGGATAAGCGCGGTGTAAAAATAACTGGACATTTTTGCGAAGACAATGATTGAGCACCGAGTTTTTGCTGTGCCAACATGGCAGCTTTCACACCAACCTGTTCAGGGGTTTCTAAGTCATTTGCATCAAGCGCTGTGGTGTATTCGTATGCAGTTTGCATGTCATTATCGCGTTTGGCGATTAACGAACAATTTAAAGAGTGTCGGGTACTATTTTGCATAGCAATCAAGCCATTAGAATTAGCATATAAACCCTTACCTTGAAAACTAGATACTTCTGCGCCTTCAGAATTATCTATCTCACTTTGCTCCAAAGCAATCGCCTCGCATTGTTTGGCCAGATCAATACTGTGCTGTGCATCTAAATCCCATGGGTGGTAAAGATCCAGGTCAGGCACATCAAAGGCCATTAATTCTTTTGGTGCCAGGCCGTTAAAAGGATCTTCTTGTGTGTATTTTGCAATTAGGCATGCAGATTCAATAGTTTTATTTAGGCTATCTTTACTTAGATCGACACTAGAAGCATGGCCTTTCTTTTGACCGATATAAACATTAACATCGAAGCTTTTATCTAAATGATATTGTAAAGTTTCTACCTCTCCCAATCTAATCGCTGTAGAAACACCAGAACTTGACCCAAGTGATATCTCATAATCACTCACATTGTATTGCTTTAATAGTTCAATGGCCAGTTGTGCAGTTTTTTCTAATGATGACATGGTTGAAATTATACTAAGTAATCCAAATCAGTTGGCTGTGGAAATTGAATAGACTGATGTAAGTATTGACGATCTGATACTAGTGATTTTACGGGTGTTAACAATGCCCATACGCCTAAAATAATAATCAATGCGCCAGAGAACCTTCTCACCATCGGTTTCTTAATAGCTTGACTGAGTGTTGAGGAAAAACCTGCCATTAATAATAAACTTGGCAATGTACCTAAACCAAAAGCCAACATAATGAGTCCACCTTGGATAGCAGAGCCAGATAATGCGGCAAAGCTCAGTGCACTATAGACCAAACCACAAGGGATACCACCCCAAAAGAGTCCGACTAAAAAGGCATTTTTCAAACTAGTGACGGGCAGAAATTTACGACTAATTGGTTGTAACTTTGCCCAGAGTTTAGCGCCAATTTTTTCTAATACTTGTATGCCGGCATACCAATTGGCAATGTATAAACCCACCAGTATCATCAAAACTCCTGAAAAAACTCTAAGTATATGATCTAGTATGCTCATCTTCAACATGCCTGAAAGTAGCTCGCCGGCCAGACCGAATAAGGCGCCCATTAATATGTAACTGAGGATTCGACCTGTATTGTAATTCAGATGATAAAGTGAAGCTTGCTTTGAATTAGATCGAAGATCCTCTGGCAAAGCTGAGGTTAATAACCCGACCACGCCACCACACATTCCTAGACAATGAACACTGCCTAACAAGCCCATTAAAAAAATAATGGTCAAAGTATCCATTATTATTTAGAATCAGCAGTATTGGTTTTGGTAACTTCTAGTAAATGCAACCTTCGAGAATCGGTCTTTAAAACTTTGAAGTGAAACCCTTGTATATCTATCTCGCTCATCTGTTCTGGTAGATAAGTAAAGCTAGCAATCACAAAACCAGCTACGGTATCAACATCACTAACATCTAAAGACACTTGAAAAAATTCATTAAATTCTTCTAATGGCGTATTGGCTTTGAGTAAATAACGCCCATCGCCAAAATCAATAATATTATCTTCTTCAAAATCGTGCTCATCTTCAATCTCGCCCACGATTTGTTCTAAGACATCCTCGAGTGTAACTAAGCCTGCAATCTCACCATATTCATCCATTACAATTGCCATGTGTGAGTGTTTCTGTTGGAAATCTCGGAGCAATGCACCTAAAGTTTTGCTTTCAGGTACTAAAATAGCAGGACGTAAATATTCTTTATAACTAAACTCTTTTTGTTGATCGTTGGCCAAATGACTCAATAAATCTTTCGCCAAAATAACGCCTTGTACTTTATCTTCATGTGAGTTCATCACCGGAAATCGAGAGTGTGCGGATTTGACCATCACTGCAAGTAAATCTTTAGTTGACGTGGTACGCTTAACCCATACCATTTTTGATTTCGGCACCATCACATCGCGTACTTCCAAACTCTCAAGCTGCATGGTGCCCTCAATAATTGATCGAGAGTGTGAATCAATAATATGACTTTCTTCAGCCTCTTTTAACGCCTGCAGAAGTTCATCATTAGAGTGTAATGGACTGTGAAAAAATTGTTTTTTTAGTCTTTGTAAGAAAGACAATGTCGACGGAGGTTGTTCTTCGTTCATTTAATAAAAAATAAATACTAGGGCGCTATTGTACCAACATTCAGGTTTTTTTACTACTTCGCATGGTTTTTCCTTTTGCAGCACGATCTTTGCGCACTTGCTTAGGGTCGGCAATCAGTGGTCGATAGATTTCTACACGATCTTTCTCACGTAAAATGGCATCCAATTTGGCAATTTTGCCAAAAATTCCGGTTTTATCCTTTAATAAATCGATTTGAGGGTAAGTATCTAAGATGCCTGACAGCTCAATGGCTTGTTTAAGTGTGGTGCCCTGTTGAACTTCTAAACTCAATAGGGTTTGCTTTTTTTCCAAAGCGTAAACGACTTCAATGAGCATCACACAATTGTTGAGCTTGTTGGAAATCGAGTGTACCTTCATAAATAGCACGTCCAGTAATCGCACCCATGATGCCATGATGCGCTTCAACCAATAGATTAGAAATATCGTCAATATTGGTAATACCGCCTGAGGCAATAATTGGAATGGATGTTTGCTTGGCTAAATCAGCCGTGGCTTCAACATTTACACCTTGCATCATACCATCTCTGGCAATATCGGTATAAACGATAGAGCTCACGCCATCTTGTTCAAATTTCTTAGATAAATCAACCACATGTAAATCTGTTTGCTTAGCCCAACCTTCGGTTGCTACCAAGCCGTTATTAGCGTCCAAGCCCACAATCACTTTACCAGGAAACTCACGACAAAGCTCTGAGACAAACTCAGGGTGTGTCACTGCCATAGTGCCAATGATTAAATAACTAATGCCGGCTTCAACATAAGTATTAGCAATCTCCATATTGCGAATACCCCCACCAATCTGTACTGGTAAATTAGGGAATGCTTTGGTAATCTCAGTCACACTATCGGCATTAATTGGCTTGCCCTCAAAAGCACCGTTAAGATCAACCAAATGTAATCTTCTTGCGCCTTGTTCAACCCACTGCGTAGCCATCTCAACTGGGTTATCAGAAAATACCGTTGTATCCTCCATTAACCCCTGTCTCAAGCGTACACACTGGCCATCTTTTAAATCAATTGCTGGAATAATAACCATTCTATTTTGTATGCATTTATATGTATGCGTATTATAATCAAGATGATTACACCTAACGGCTTTACTTAATGTAGTGAGACGCTAAGTTAGTGTAATCACACAAGCTCATACTGCTTCTAACTCTTCCAAGCTCCATCTTGGCTTAATAACGATTTCATTGCCAACAGATACTTGCCCTTTGGTTAATCTTAAGTGTCCCGCTAAAGCAATCATAGCACCATTATCTGTGCAAAATTCTTGCCCTGGATAAAAGACTTCAACGTTTAACTTCTTTCCCATTTGGTCAAGTATTTGACGCAATGATTGATTGGCACTGACACCACCTGCAACCACCAAAGTTGAATAATGGGTTTGTTCTAGTGCCCGCCTGCACTTAATCATCAATGTTTGTGTGGCAGCTACTTCAAAAGCTTTAGCAATGTCGGCTTTTTGATCTGGATGTTTAGCAAAGGTATTACGAGCAAAGGTTTTTAAACCGCTAAAACTAAAATCTAACCCTGGTCGATCAATCATTGGTCTTGGAAACTTAAATTGAGTTTCATCCCCTTGTTCAGCCAAAGCGGCTAATGCAGGCCCACCTGGATAACCCAAGCCTAGGATCTTGGCGGTTTTATCGAAGGCTTCACCCACGGCATCATCCAAAGACTCGCCAAGAATCTGATATTCGCCAATACCCTTCACATCCACCAGCATGGTATGCCCACCAGAAACTAAGAGTGCTACGAATGGAAATTCTGGTTGAGTTTCTTCTAACAATGGTGCCAATAAATGACCTTCCATATGATGTACCGCTAACGCGGGAATGTTTAAACTCCAAGCCAGACTTTTGGCAATGGATGAGCCTACTAAGAGCGCGCCCGCCAAGCCTGGGCCTGCAGTATAAGCAATACCACTAATATCACTGAGTTTAAGACCAGACTCAGACAACACTGCCTTAATCAAAGGAATGACTCGTTGAATATGGTCTCGTGAGGCCAACTCTGGCACCACACCGCCATACTCAGCATGCATCTCTACCTGGGAAAAAAGTTGATGAGCGATTAAGCCTCGATCTGATGAATATAGGCCAATGCCAGTTTCATCACAAGAGCTTTCAATGCCTAGTGTGATAAATGCGTCAGTACTCACTGCTTGATTCGCCTAGGTAGACTTTTTTAACTTCCTCGTGAGATAAGATTTCTTCTTTGTTACCTTTGGCAATAATTTTCCCATTATGCAGTACATATGAATGATCGCAAGTATCTAACATTTCTCGATAATTGTGATCGGTAATCAGTACACCGATACCTTTGTCTCTTAAATGATAAATAATTTGCTGAATATCGCCCACTGAAATTGGATCGACACCGGCAAAAGGCTCATCCAATAAAACAAATTTTGGATTCATAGCTAAAGCTCTAGCGATTTCCACCCTTCTTCTTTCACCGCCGGAGAGGCTCAAGCCATCAATATGACGAATATGCTCAATGTTGAATTCTGCCAATAATTCTTCTAATCGATGTTTTCTTTGTTTTTTATCAAACTCTGAATTGAGTTCTAAGACTGCCATAATGTTATCTTCAACTGAAAGTTTTCTAAAAATAGAAGGCTCTTGTGGCAGATAGCCTAAACCAAGCTTGGCACGTTCATGCATGGGTAACTTGCTCACTTTATGATGATCAATAAATACTTGGCCTTTATCAGCCCTAACCAAGCCACAAGCAATATAAAAACAAGTAGTTTTACCAGCGCCATTTGGACCTAATAAACCAACAATTTCTCCACCCTTAACTTCAAAAGAAACATCGCTCACTACTTCACGTCGAGCGTATTTTTTACGAATGTTTTGAACGGTTAAGGTGTTTTCTTGCATATATTAACTGGGCGTTATTTTGAGTGTTTAATCTTACCCTAAATTAAACGAATTTGTTCGGAGCTATAAGCTTCAATCATTGTATTGTCTGACTCGATTAATAATGCACCTTGATCGTTAATGCCTTTGGCAACGCCAATGGTTTTCTTATCTTGGTAATCAAGCTCAAGCTGCCTACCAAGCAAATAATCATGCTTATGCCACTGCGCTTGAAAAGCATCGAGGCCCTGTTGCTCAAATAATTGGCAATACTTCAGCAAGTTATTAATCAATTTTTCTTGCAGATCTACAAGCTGAGGGAGGTTTGTTA
This sequence comes from Piscirickettsiaceae bacterium, assembly GCA_012963565.1. Classification (GTDB taxonomy): domain Bacteria; phylum Pseudomonadota; class Gammaproteobacteria; order PS1; family Pseudothioglobaceae; genus Thioglobus_C. The sequence continues at coordinate 10,934 of DTVJ01000074.1, read as the reverse complement.
ATATTTTTGATAAATCAGTCCATGGTGTATCACAGTCTAGGTCTGCATCTAAGTTATGATTCAAACCAAGACCAATCACTACAGATTGTGTGTTATTTTTCACACTATTTTCAATCAGAATACCGGCAAGTTTCTGATTTTTGAAATACACATCGTTGGGCCACTTAAGTTTAAGGTGATCAACATGATAATCACTCACCAGCACGTCAATCACTGCCAGGCCAACCACTAAACTTAGGCCATTTAATATGATATCCACATGAAATGGTCGGCGTAGTGATAACAATACGCTACTATCTTTTTTGCTCAACCACTGGCGTTGATATTGGCCTTTGCCAGCAGTTTGTTCTCTGGCAATACAGATTTGAATGTTGTTAGAAAAAGGCAGATTAATTAAATAATCGTTAGTACTGGTTGTAGATTCTAAAACAAAGCACTCAACGTTATTAGGTAATCGTTTGCCTAAAGTAGAATAATCAACCACGTGACAATAAATAACATTAAAGATAACCATACGGCGGCAGAACCCATGTCTTTTGCAGCACCCGATAGTACATGATGTTCATGACCTATACGATCAACAACCGATTCAATGGCTGAATTTAGAACTTCAACAATCAGGACAATAAAGATAGGTGTTATTAACAACACTCGGTCAATGGCTGAATCACTTAGCCAAAAGACCAAAGGAATCAGTACAACACTTAGCCAAACCTCTTGTCTAAAAGCGGCTTCTGATTGATAGCATGATTTTAACCCCTGCATAGAAAATTTAAATGCATTGATGATTCTGCCCAATCCTTTTGCTTCATTTTTCATGGTGTGTGTTTCAAGCGTATAAAATAGTTAAATTGATTTTACATTATTTAAACATTTATGAAATTTGCATTGGGTGTTGAGTACTTAGGTACAGACTTTCACGGTTGGCAACTACAAAAATCGGGTATTCGCACCGTTCAACAAGTGGTTGAAGAAGCAATATCGAGCATAGCTGATCACCCTGTACGTGTATTTTGCTCTGGTAGAACTGATGCTGGTGTCCATGCCATTGAACAAGTCATTCACTTTGAAACTGAAGTCAAGCGGGAAGATAACGCCTGGCTTTTTGGTGGTAATGTCAACCTTCCTTATGACGTTAATTTCAAATGGGTAAAGCAAGTTGATGACGATTTTCATGCGCGCTTTGATGCTTATGCTAGGCAATATCATTACAAAATCCATAATACGCCAGTACGCTCTGCACTGGTGGCTGCTCAGTCATTATGGGAGCCAAGAGCGCTAGATGTGGGTGCAATGAACAAAGCTGCTGAATACCTATTGGGTGAACATGATTTTTCAGCTTTTCGTGGTAGCCTTTGCCAGGCCAAATCTCCAATTAAAACCATTGAACACATCAGCCTCACTCAAGGTGGCAATGAAATCTTATTAGATATTAAAGCCAATGCGTTCTTGCATCACATGGTACGTAATATTATAGGCACGCTACTTAAGGTAGGTAGAGGAGAACGGAAGGTCGAATGGGTCAAGGAAGTACTAGACTCTAAACAACGTAAACAAGCTGGTGCTACGGCTGAGCCACAGGGCTTATATTTTGTAAAGGCTTTTTATAAGAACCTATAAGTCAACAAAGTCAACCTATAGGTTAGTTGATTAAGAAATTAGGTGTTTCAGCGGACTCTTAGCAGCAGCTTCTTCATCCCCCAATTCTTTCCATGCATAACGCAAGGCATCAGTACGGCGTTCATAGAAACGATCTTCACCAAATTGATCGACAAAGCCAGAACGTTTTAATACCATCTCGATGCCTTCCATACGTGCAAATAAAATTTCCACTCCATTGGCAGAACAACGTTCTAACAAACCTGAGAGTACATCTTCACCACTAGCATCAATTTGATTAATACCAGCCATATCCACAATAATATATCTCAAACACTCATGTTTATCAGCAATGAGTTTTAGTATCTTATCTTCAAAATAACCTGCATTAGCAAAATAAAGCGAACCGGAATACTTCACAATAGAAACTACTTCACAACGATCAAGTTTATTATCTAGCGCACTCACAAGCAATGTCGACCCATCATGTGCAGATAACTCTGTAAATCTTGGCTCCATGGTGCGATACAAAAACAACCCTAATGACAAAATCACACCGATCACAATGCCGTTTTCTAAGTGTGGTGCGAATAATAACGTCAATATAAACGTTATCACCGCAACAACAGCATCATGTTTTTCTACTTTCCAAGCGTGCTTAATTGGTGAAAATTTAATCAAATTAACCACTGCCATAATGATTACTGCAGCCAAGGTTGCTTGAGGTAAATGATATAAAAGTGGCGTTAACCACAACAAAGTAATACCGACAATCACCGCCGTTACCACTGATGAAAAACCCGTCACTGCACCTGATGATATATTTACCGCTGAACGCGAAAATGAACCAGAAACCGCATAACCTTGGAAGAAGCTAGACACAATGTTCGCAAGACCTTGACCGATTAATTCTTGGTCAGCGTTAAGGCGCTGTTTGGTTTGTGCGGCCATGGCTTTAGCAATAGAGATGGCTTCCATAAAACCAATCAGACCAATGGTAATAGCAGTCACCAACATTTGGCTCATAACTGAGAAATCAAAGTTAGGTGCAACAATCGCTGGTAAGCCTTCAGGAATAGAGCCAACAATCGCACCACCAAGGCCGCCGTCTGCCACTGGTATACCGAAGTCCATGATCCAAGAAATAATCGTGGTCACAGCAACAGCAAGTAAGACGCCTGGCAATTTTGGTGCATATTTTCTAACACCAATCATAATAGCAAAAGCAACAACTGCAGCAAATACAGTCCATGCATGTGGACCTTGCGATGCGTTAAGTAAAACACCCCAAACTTGCTCATAAGTGTGCTCAGATTCTGGCTTAACCACGCCAAATACCTTAGACAATTGCGAAGTACCAATAATAATGGCTGCTGCATTGGTAAAGCCCACTACAACTGGATGTGATAGGAAGTTAATCACCAGTCCAAGCTTCAATGCACCTAAAATAAATTGGAACACGCCCACCAAGAAAGCTAACATAGAAGCATAAATCACATAGGTTGCCATGTCAGCACCTGCAGGCAAAATCGTTGGAATTGCTGCAGCCGTTAATAGCGAAACAACTGCAACTGGTCCCGTACCTAATTGTCTCGAAGAACCCATCAATGCTGCAATCATCACTGGTAAGAATGAAGCGTATAAGCCATACTGAGGCGGTAGACCAGCCAATTGCGCATAAGCCATTGATTGCGGCACCAATACCAAAGCAACTGTTAAGCCAGCAACGGCATCTGCTTTTAAAATAGCAGGATTCTTAAGCTCATTAATCCAGGCTAAAAATGGCAAGAATTTTGCGATTTTGTTCATTATATGTTTGTCCAACAATTTATAAAAATGACTTTAAGCCATTAGGAGTTCGTCTGAGTATATCAAAGGGATATAAGCAGTATATTATATAATAATACCTGCATTTTATGGGTGTTATTTTGTATAATATTGCACGTGTCTTTTTCAGACGTAACTCTTTAAATTTATATATTACATATAAGGATTAATTCATGAAATTAATTGAAAATTTACATTTTAATAATATACGTGGTGATATTACTGGTGGTATTACAGCCGGCGTTGTAGCGCTTCCATTTGCTATCGCTATGGGCCTTGCATCAGGCGCAGGCGCTATTGCAGGTTTATACGGCGCAATCATTACTGGTTTCTTTGCGGCACTTTTTGGTGGTACTGGCGCTCAAGTTTCTGGTCCTACCGGTCCAATGACAGTAGTAATGGCAATGATTGTTACCAAATACATTGCCCTATATCCAGAAACTGGTTTAGCACTTGCCTTTACCGTTGTAGCACTAGGTGGTTTGTTCCAGATTGTTTTTGGTATTTTAAAGTTAGGTCGTTTTATCAACCTAATGCCACATCCTGTTACCTCTGGCTTTATGACCGGTATTGGTGTCATTATCATTATTCTTCAAATCCCTCAAGTACTGGGCTTTTACGACATTAAAGGCTCAACCACAGGTATTTTTTCTCAACTGGGTGATATTGAGCATTACTTCGTTAATACTGGCGCACTTTCAATTGCGCTTATTACACTCCTCATTGTTTATTTACTACCAAAAAAGATTGGTAGAATCATTCCTGCACCGTTGTTTGCTTTACTTTCTGGTACGTTAATCTTGGTGTTCTTTCCGCAATATTTTGCTTCAGGGACTGAGCCTTTGAACAACATGATTTTGGGTAATATTCCAACTGGCTTACCAGGCTTCCAAATGCCTGTTTGGGAAACGAGCATGATTGCAGACATGTTTGCATCAGCATTAATGCTAGCAATATTAGGCTCTATCGACTCATTACTGACTTCATTAGTCTCGGACGAGATTACACGCACACATCACAAATCTGACAGAGAGTTAATCGGTCAAGGTATTGGTAATACCTTCTCAGGTCTGTTTGGCGGTTTACCAGGTGCGGGCGCAACTATGCGTACTATGACCAACGTAAAGGCTGGTGGTTTAACGCCAATCTCTGGTGCATTACATGCTGTACTGTTGCTCATGATTGTCTTGGGTGGTGCTCAATACGCCAAAGAGATCCCTTTGGCCGTACTCGGTGCAATCTTAGTTAAAGTAGGTACTGATATTATTGATTGGGACTACTTTAAAGGCTTATTCGCAGCACCAAAGTCTGGTGTATTAATCATGCTAACGGTACTAGCGATTACAGTATTTTATAATTTAATGGCAGCTGTCGGAGTTGGGCTAGTAATGGCCAGTTTAATCTTCTTGCAAAGAATGACCGATGTGCAATTAGCCAGTATTGTTTCTGTACAAACTATTGAAGATGCCTCACACTTAGATGAAACGCATCAAGAGCTCATTCGTGCTGGTAACACGTTGTTCTACCAGTTAAATGGCCCTATGAGCTTCGGTTCAGCCAAAGGTATTGTAAGAGACTTCTCAACTAAAACCAACTACGATAGAGTTATCTTGGACTTATCAAACGTACCTGTGATTGACTACACAACGTCTCGTGGTATTGCAGAAATTTGTAACATTTGTAAAGAAAAATCTGCCGATATTACCATTGTGGGCGCCAACACTAAGGTAAGACATTTCTTAGAAAACATTGGTATTGATAAAGCACTATTAACTTAAAGTCTTTGCAAACTCAATAAAAAACCCGCAAGTGCGGGTTTTTTATTGCCTTGACTTCATTTCGTAGCTAGTTACAAGCCTTTATCCCACTAAATTCATCTATGTTAAAATTTCAAAAATCATTGAAATTAACCAATAAAATGTTAAAAATAATCTTAATCGCCATCACTTCATTCTTGTCTTTTTCAGCACAATCATTAACGTTTATCAATAATGACGATAGCACTATCGAAAAACCACAACAAACCAGCAAAAGTATATTTATTTCAGATGAAATTTATAACAACTTCAGCCAGTTGTCCAAAGCAAAAAAGATAGAGTCGTGTGGCTTTGAATACTTTAAACCACATTGGAAGGTAATAAACCAAGACTTAGCACCAAGAATACTTGGGTACAACTCAAGAATGGACAATAAAGATGATGTAGAAGGCGTTCATAGTAGAAAAGTATTTAGAAAGTACTTGGCAAGCATTACATACGCTATGGTTTCTGAAGATTTACAGTTAAAAGAAAAACTATTCAATAAGTTGTATGATTGGGCATCTCAAGATGCGCTATCAGCTACCAAACAATGCTATTCTAGCGCTCCACCTTCGATTCTTCGCTCTTGTGAAGGTGAATGGACTGATCCTAACGGGCAAGACATGTCCCCAATAAAAGACTCGACAGTGGCATTAGAAATAGTCATGTCTTTAAACTATGTTTACAAGCTTTACTATTCTGACTATCAACTGCAAGACAAAAGACATGAAGTAATTAAAGAATGGTTTGAGAGTTTTTATCATCGAATTAAACGCGCCGATAAGTTTTATTTTGGCAACTCAGCAGGATTTTACTTCCCAAATATCGCAATTAAGCACGGGAAAAACCGCAACTATAAAGATATGGTTAAAAAAATGGTCAAAGGTCTAGACAAATGGACACTTGATGATGGAAGTATGAAGGACAGAACAACAAGGGGGAACAGAGCGCTTTGGTATCATCATACAGCCCTTGGTGAAGCATTTATAATCATGGAAATAGCCAAAACCGCAAATATTGAAATATCCGACAATCTTGAAAAGAAACTACTCAAAGCTGTAGAATTATTCCACGATTCTTTTCTAGATCATTCTGTAATTGAGCCATGGGCTAAACAACGACACCGTGGCCAAGCAAGTAATGGTCATCAAAAATTTAACTCTAATCTCGACAGTGTTACTTTTAATTCATCATGGCTCCACATTTTTCAAATGCGCTACCCGGAACATAGAACAGCTAAATGGCTCAAACAAGAACTCTCAAACGAAGCAAGATCTCTTAGAGCCAATACAGTAACTGGTGTCAACCTAGCATGCATTTATAAGGCGTTAGCAGACAACTAAATTTATTATTTAAAAATCTTCATCCCAATCAACTAATATCTGTTGTTTATCAAGATTGACTTCTATTAAAAAAGGTTCGATATAAGGCACCCAATGTTCTTTTTCGCCGTTAATAATCAATACATTATTAGCACCGGTATCCACCAAATTCGAAACCTTTCCAAGGACAATGCCTTTTTGATTAATTACTTCAAGGCCAATTAGATCTTCCCAGTAGTATTCGCCTTTAGACAATTTAGGCAATTGTGATTTTTCGATGTATAGATCAATGCCAATCATGGAACGTGCTTGTTCACGGTCATTGGTGTCTTTAAGTTGAGCGACAATGGTTTTGCCTTGCTCTCGACCCTTAAGAATATCAAGTGTTGTCCACTCGCCATCTATCTCAACGTGCCAAGGCTGATAGGACAAAATATTTTTCCTAGGATGTGTGTGTGAAAAGATTTTCACCCAGCCCTGAACGCCAAAAAGGCCATTGATCTTACCGACCAACAGCCTTTCGTGGGTAGAAGTCGAAGGTGCTAAGTTACTCAGCAGCCTCTTCCTCTGATGACTCTTCAGCTGGTGCTTCCGCCGCCGCAGCTGCTTCTGCTTCAGCTGCTGCCTTAGCTTCTGCTGCTTCTGCTGCTTTCGCCTCAGCCTCAGCTTTTGCCTCTTCGTCCGCTTTTGCTTTTGCTTCAGCTGCTAGTTTAGCAGCTACTGCTGCAGCTCTAGCATCTTGAGCTGCGACACGTTTCTCACGAATTGAAGGGTCTTTGAATTCTTTGACAAGTTGCTTAACACGATCAGAGATTTGTGCACCTTTTGATGCCCAGTAATCTAATCTATCTTCTTCGATAGTAAGCCTAACTTCTTGTCCACGAGCAACTGGATTAAAATATCCAATACGCTCAATGTAACCACTGTCTCTACGTTTTCTAGAGTCTGTTGCTACAATTGAATAAAAAGGTTTTTTCTTGGCTCCACCTCGGGCTAATCTAATTTTAACCATGGGTTTTTTGCTCCTTTTTTATATTGTTGTTGTAATAAGGCGGTAAATTATATCAGTTTTTCAATATCTCGTGCTAACTTATCTGCATCGCCAATGTAAGTCATCGGTGTTAATTCAGATAATGCTTTTTTCGCTTCATCTGGCATATCGAGATCTTTTACAAATTCTGCCAACACTTGGGCGTCAATGGTTTGACCGCGCGTTAGTGCTTTAAGTTTTTCATATGGATTTTCAATACCATAACGGCGCATAACCGTTTGAATTGGCTCAGCCAATACTTCCCAAGAACTGTCTAAATCTTGCAACAATCTAGTCTCATTGGTTTCTAGTTTACCAATACCTTTAGCAATCGATGCGTATGCCACCAAACAGTGTGCACAGCTCACACCTAGATTTCTTAGTACAGTTGAGTCTGATAAATCTCTTTGCCAACGTGAAATCGCCAGCTTATCCGCCAAATGCGTATTCAGTGCATTGGCAATACCTAAGTTACCTTCGCCATTTTCAAAATCAATTGGGTTGACCTTGTGTGGCATAGTGGACGATCCTACTTCACCGGCAATGGTTTTTTGTTTGAAATAACCCAACGATACGTAACCCCAGATGTCACGACAAAAATCAATCAAAATGGTGTTGAAACGATTCATTGCATGGAAATACTCCGCCATATAATCATGCGGTTCAATCTGTGCGGTATAAGGGGCGTAGTTCACGCCTAAGCCTTCAATAAAGTCTTGGGAAATACGCTGCCAATCCAAGTCAGGGTAAGCCGATATGTGTGCGTTGAAATTACCAACAGCGCCATTAAATTTACCCATAATTTTGACCGCTTGTAAATGTTCAATTTGTCTTCTTAAGCGATACGCAAAGTTAGCCATTTCTTTACCAACGGTAGTTGGTGAGGCAGTTTGACCATGGGTGCGAGATAACATCGGGATAGAGGCATTGTCCTTAGCCAAAGCACCAATCAGAGACAATACGTTTTGCATCTGCTCTAAGACAACTTCACGACCTTCTAACAACATCAACGCGTGAGATAAATTATTAATATCTTCAGAAGTACAAGCAAAATGGAAAAATTCAGTAACTGCATTGAGTTCCGTGTTGTCCTTAATCTTGTCTTTTAAGAAATACTCGACCGCCTTAACATCATGATTGGTAGTACGCTCAATATCTTTAACTGCTTGTGCATCTTCAACTGAAAAATTAGTAGCGATATCGGCTAAAAACTGAGCAGCCTGATCACTAAATTTGGGAACTTCGGGGATGCCGGCATTTTCTGACATGGCTTGCAGCCACTTTACTTCAATTAATACACGATACTTAATCAGACCAAATTCACTAAAAATCGTACTTAAAGCGTTGGTTTTGTCAAAATAACGCCCATCAACGGGAGAAATAGCAGTTAAAGCGCTGAGTTCCATAATACGTTTAATTCAATCAAATAAATGATAAAATTATACGCTTTATACCATTCATTTATCACGCAGATGAAAACAGCTTACTTAAAACACATTGATGAACGCGCCAAGGACAATTTGCCGCCATTAGTGCTAAATGCAGAACAAACTCAATCCGTAATTGAAAATCTAATTAATGGCAATGATGAGACTTTTTATCTCGATTTGTTAACACATCGAGTACCTCCTGGAGTTGATGAAGCGGCGTATGTAAAGGCAAGCTTTTTGGCCAGTATTGCCAAAGGTGAACAAAATTGTAATGCAATCAATCAGGAGCATGCTACATCTTTATTAGGCACGATGTTGGGTGGTTATAACATTGCACCACTGATTGAACTATTAGATATAGATGCAACTGCACAAGCTGCCTGTGATGCATTGTCTAGAACATTACTGATTTATGAAGCTTATCAAACTATTTTAGAAAAATCAGCTGATAATGCCTTTGCCAAAAAAGTGGTGGATGCTTGGGCAAATGCTGATTGGTTTAATGCTAAAGATGCTTTGCCTAACGAAATTAAGCTTACTGTTTTCCGCGCTGAAGGTGAAATTAATACCGATGATTTATCGCCAGCCACTGAGGCTTGGTCGCGCCCCGATATCCCATTACATGCTCAGTCTATGCTAGGGAAAACAATGGACAATCCATTACTTACTATCGAAAAACTAAAAGAAAAAGGTTTGCCTTTAGCTTTTGTTGGTGACGTTGTCGGTACCGGATCTTCGCGTAAATCGGCCATTAACTCTGTGTTATGGCACATGGGCAATGACATTGACCATGTTCCTAATAAGCGTGGTGGTGGTGTTATTTTAGGTGAAAGTATTGCACCAATTTTCTTTAATACTGCTGAAGATTCAGGCGCATTACCTATCGAGTGTGATGTGTCTAAACTAAATATGGGCGATGAAATTACCATCTACCCTTATGAAGGAAAAATCACTAATACTGATGGTGATGTTATATCCACCTTTGAGCTAGCACCAACCACCATGCCAGATGAAGTACGCGCAGGTGGTAGGATTCCTTTGATCATTGGTAGGGGGCTCACAGACAAAACTCGTCAAGACTTGGATTTACCAGTTAGTGACATTTTCTTACGCCCGCATGACACTGGTGATTCTGATGTCGGTTTCACACTAGCACAAAAAATTGTCGGTAATGCTTGTGGCGTTAAAGGCATTCGCCCTGGCACCTATTGTGAACCTCGTATGACCACGGTCGGATCTCAAGACACGACTGGTGCTATGACTCGTGATGAATTAAAAGAACTAGCTTGTCTAGGATTTTCGGCTGAACTAGTCATGCAAAGTTTTTGCCATACAGCAGCCTATCCAAAACCTATTGATCTAGAACTGCAACATTCATTACCGGACTTTATGCACTCTCGTGGCGGTGTAGCACTAAAACCCGGTGATGGCATTATTCACCCATGGCTTAACCGTATGCTACTACCCGATACGGTAGGTACCGGTGGTGATTCACATACTCGCTTTCCACTTGGTATTAGTTTTCCAGCAGGTTCTGGTCTGGTTGCCTTCGGTGCTTCGATTGGGGTGTTGCCGTTAGACATGCCAGAATCAGTACTGGTTAAGTTTTCTGGCACCATGCAAGAGGGCATTACTCTCAGAGATATCGTTAATGCCATCCCATATGTTGCTATACAAAAAGGCCTATTAACGGTCGCCAAAGAACACAAGAAGAATATTTTTTCAGGTCGCATCTTGGAAATCGAAGGTCTTAGTGACTTAAAATTAGAACAAGTATTTGAATTTGCTGATGCTTCTGCAGAGCGCTCCGCCAATGGTTGTACCGTTAAGCTTAACAAAGAGCCAGTTGAAGAATATTTAAAATCTAATATCGCCCTACTATCATCAATGATAGAGATGGACTATGAAGATAAAAAGACTATTGCCA
>DTVJ01000073.1 GCA_012963565.1 Piscirickettsiaceae bacterium | reverse complement strand
TGGGAGCTACTTATGTAGTTAAAGCATCGTATACAGATGATAAAGGCAATGCTGAAACTGTCTCTAGTGATGCTACGAGTCAAGTAACAAATTTGGACACACCGTTTACATTTAGTGCAACGTCTATAACAGGTACTGCGGCAAATGGTATAACAGCTTTAGCTGGCTATGATTTTGCAGCTACGGACGAGCTTATTAAGTTAACGCTTAAGGTGGACTTAGATGATATTCATAGTAGAACTGATATCGAATCTATTACTGCTGCTGACTTAAATCTAACTTTTGATTGGACTAAATATGATGCGCTGAGTTCCAGTTCAACTGGGAAATTTGTCATGGATAAGACTGGTGGTAATTTAATCGCACTAACTTCATCTTCAACCTCTGATAGTGATACATTTGATCAATTAGTATTGGCATCAACACGTGCATCGGAACCGTTAATAACCATGGCTGACACCGATGCAACAAATGACAGCAGTGGTGTAACAACTAGTGTTGTTCTACTCGATGTGTATGTTAAACCAGCTGCAAGTGCTGGAACACTAGCCGTCGAGCTTAATGGTGTGATTGAAGCAAACCAAGGTCAAATAACCTTTTCACAACATGACTCAACTACGAGTAATATTACTGAAGCAGAAAATACTCTACCTACTGGTAGTGTTAGCGTAAAAGGTACGGTTGCAGTAGATGAAACACTAACTGTAACCCATACTTTAGCGGATGTTGATGGCATCGGTGTAGTTGCCTACCAGTGGTTAAGGGATGGTGTTAATATTAGTGGTGAAACCAATTCGACTTATAAAATTACTACCAGTGATATTAATAAAGATCTTTCTGTGAAAGCGTCTTATACGGATGATGGTGGTGAAGCTGAATCTAGTACCAGCACAACTCAAACAGTTACTCAATCCACAGCTGATAAGCCAATAATGATTACATCTAAACTTGTAACCGCTAAAGAGGCCTCTATTGAGGCATACGGTTCCGACTATTCGTCTGATCCAAGTGAAGTGTATGTTAGATTAACATTTGAGGCAGATATGGCTAGGTTTGTTGATACTAGTATTGATTCGATTGCAGCTTTTGAGTTTGATTTTAATTTAGATTGGACTAATTTTGAGAACCTAACTTACACTGGTGGTGTAGAAAAGCTGTTTGATGTTTATGAAAATTATCAAGGATCAATGACGAAAGGCGTAGTTACTGACAAAAATAGCGGTGAAATTACAAAAGTAGTTGTAGCTTCAATGAATCTTGCGAATAAGCCGGTGTTGTCTTTAGTTGATGATGTAGATTACGTAGCCGGTGATGCAATTAAAGTGGATTCAAAAGAGGATTTGGTTACGATTTATCTAAACCCTAAAGACACAGTAAAAGATTTCGAAATCACCTATGGCGGCATAGTTTCGGTGGATCAAGGTGCTAGTGAATTTACCCAGTTAAGTCACCAGCTTGAAGTGGAAGCAAAGACTTATGATGCCCTTGTATCAACGGGTGCAAGTAGTACTAAAATAGATATGTTGAAAGGTGTTTCGATGAGCTTGTGGACTGGTGAAAGTACAATAGTTGATACGGGTTCATCTGTTACTGTTGACTCTGGTGAAATATCAATTGATAGCACGGTCGCATTCAATGCAGTTAAACTGTCAGCCGGCGCTTACAATTTTGACGATGCAATTAACGTCTCAGATGCCGTTGCTGTATTAAGGCACATCGTTGGTCTAGATATCTTAGAATCGACTAGTTATGCATTCCATGCAGCAGATGTTAATAATAATGACAAGGTTAACGTCACCGATGCTGTTGCTATACTAAGAAATATTGTTGGCCTAGATTCTCTTGATACTTTTGATCTTATCGATGACAAGGGTGCAAGAGTAACTAAACTAGATCCCAGTGCTACTGTTGCAGCTCCAACATGGACTATTGTAGCTAATGGCGATATCAACATGAGCGGTAAGTTTGATGATGCTTACATTGTTACTAGTGATTTAGTTTAGATAGATCAAGCACCCTCAAATATATATTTCAATATATTTGGGGTATATCAGCAAAATCCAAGGGATCGTTTGTTGATTCATCAGGCATCCGCTTTAGCACTGATACTGAAGCCAATGGCACTGATCGGTTTCATTATCTAGAAGCAAGCTTTCCAA
>DTVJ01000072.1 GCA_012963565.1 Piscirickettsiaceae bacterium | reverse complement strand
CTTGATTTAGGTTTTATCCAAATCTATTGGTATGGGTTAATGTATCTTTTGGCTTTCTTGGCTGCTTACCTGCTGGCCAATTATCGTGCCAAGCAACTCAGTCATTGGAATACTCAACAAATTGAAGATCTAATTTTCTATGGCGCGATTGGCGTTGTAGTTGGTGGACGTCTTGGCTACATGCTGTTCTACAATTTACCAAATTTTCTATCTGATCCGCTATCAATCTTTGCTATCCAGGGTGGCGGTATGTCGTTCCATGGAGGATTTTTAGGGGTCTTGATTGCCATGTTTTTGTTTAATCGTAAATATGATAAAACTTTTTTTGCTACCATGGATTTTGTTGCACCACTGGTGCCATTAGGACTGGGTTTTGGTAGACTGGGTAATTTTATCAATGGCGAACTTTGGGGTAAGGTGACCACAAGCCAGTGGGGTATGTACATTCAAGAGCAGGGGGTAAGTCGTTATCCGTCACAATTATATGAGGCCTTTTTAGAAGGATTAGTACTATTTATTATTCTTTGGGTGTTTAGTCAAAAATCTCGTCCGCAAATGTCAGTTTCAGCTTTATTTTTGATCTTTTACGGACTGTTTAGATTTATAATTGAATTCGTTCGAGTACCTGATGTACAGTTAGGTTATTTGGCATTTGGTTGGTTAACCATGGGGCAAATATTAAGTTTGCCAATGATAATCCTTGGTGTTTATCTTCTTAATAAAGCAACTCAACACAAGACATGAAAGCATACATCGACATTGGTAAACGAATCTTAGACGAGGGTGTATGGTTATCTAACGCCCGTACTGGGCAGAAAACTTTAGCCATTATTGGTGCTACGTTTGAACATGACTTAAGCAATGGTACTGTACCAGTGGTTACCACTAAAAAGCTCTTTTGGAAGTCTGCTATTGCCGAGATGCTAGGCTATATTCGTGGTTATCAATCAGCAGCTCAATTTAGAGCGCTTGGTTGTAATACTTGGAATGCCAATGCCAATGACAATCAAGCTTGGCTTGATAACCCCTATCGTCAAGGTGAAGATGATATGGGTATGTGTTATGGAGTAATAGGGCGTGCATTCCCAGGTATTGAAGATGATGAGCCACTTGATCAGTATCAAAAAATTGTTACTGACTTATCTAAAGGTGTAGATGATCGTCGTGAGATTATGACGTTTAATCATCCCAACTTAATTCATCGTGCTTGCTTGCCAGCATGTATGCACACACATCATTTTAATTTACTTGGCGATGACCTTTATTTGGAGAGTTATCAGCGTAGTAGTGACTATGCACTAGGGCAACCATTTAATCACTTTCAAGTAGCTTTTTTGTTGCTTATTACTGCGCAAATCACCGGTAAAAAGGCCAAAAAAATGCGCCATCATTTATCAAATGTTCATTTGTATGAAAATCAAGTTGAGATATTTAAAACTGAGCAACTTGAGCGTGAGCCTTTATCTCTTCCAAAACTAAAGATTAATCCAGAGATAAAAACCCTAGAAGATCTTGAAACTTGGGTAACCATGGATGATTTTGAGTTAATTGATTATGAGCATCACCCAGCAGTTAAATATCCATTTACTGTATAACTGATCTAAATTTATATTATTTCCAAATATCTACTGTGATGCCTTGATCGCGTAGCTTATCTGATTTACCTTCAAGATAGCGCTGAAAGTTTGGCTGTTCTTTGTATTTGCCCGAGAGTACATAAGTGATAATGCCATGGAAGTGATAAGTTTTAAAGAATGCATCCTTTCTGATTATTTCCTTACCTTGCTTATCAAAAAACACAACAGCTGGCTTATAAGTCAGTTTTAAATCATCATACCATTGTGAGGCAGTACTTTTTTTCCCTGACGGGGTGATGAGTTTTTCGTCTGATAATGCATTTAATTGTATTACTTGCATTGATTTGAATAACGCTTTAGTTTGATCAAGTTTCATGAATGTTTGATGAAAAGTATCACATTCTGGACAATTTGGTTCTTCAAAAAATACTGCTAAATATTTTTGTGCTGGAAATCTATCACTACGAGTCAACAAATGTGGTGCTGACTCGAATAAGGTATTCTTGTTGAGCTCACCAACCGTATCTGTTTTTAAAGAGTTGATATACCGTGCAAAAGTTTGATTTAGATATTTTTTAGTAGAGACGTAGTCAAGCACTACATGCATTTTTTCGATTGATTGATAACCATTGAGTCTTAAAACAATCTCACCTTCAGAGTCTAAGAATATTATGGTGGGAGTGAATTGAACTTTCATAAAGCTAGAAAATTCTTTTTCATTAAATTCCCTACCTTCCCAGTCAGTAAGCTCACGATCACCCCACATGTTGGTTTCAATCGAGTCAAAATTTGCTTTTAATTTAGCAACGAGAGCTTCATCGTTAAAATTGTCTTCAACAAGTTTGGCACAATAAGGGCAGGCACTTTGATGAAAGTAAATCATCACATGCCTATTTTCATCAGTGGCTTCTACTATATCTTCAGAGAAATCCATAAAGGTGGTTTTAAACCAATCAGGCAATACATCAACTGTTTTGGCGCCCAAGAACTCACCTCTGACAACTGCAGATGATGGATACGATAAAAGTAAAGTAACAACCAGTAATAAAATGCGCATATCTCTCCCCAGTGGATATGTTGGAATGGCCTAATTGTAGTATGAAAATGTAATTAAATCAAATACAGAACTAAACAGCGTTAACACTGACAATGTCTTTTTGTGGAACAAACAAGCCGCAACCTAACAAGCGATAATCACCAATTCCTTTCTCTTGCAAGGTAACAGATTCTGATTTTCTTAGATCGGCAATCATTAATGAACGCGTATGAATATTACCTTCAGGGGTTTTAATATTTCTTTCAAGACCAGCCATCATTTTTTTAGGATGAATACCCAGAGCTTGTAATTGATTATAAGCGTCTTGTAAAAAATCATCTTCACTGAGTTCCTTATCGCATGCGACATATTTGGCAAATACAATTTGCATATCGCTTAATAATTTTGGCTCAAACGCTTTAACTATTTCGATGTGATATTCGCCCAGATCTAGTGTTTTCCCAACCAGTAAATTCGCATCATCCAGTTTTTCTTTGGGCATTCTAATGCTTAATTTTGAGCGCTTAGAGGGATAATAGAATCCAAATCCACTTTCATGATCTTGTTCCCAGCCATTGCCATCAGCAACACTGATGTCATGAATACCAGCATTAACATCTTCTAGCCATGGAAGATGGGATAAAAGAGCCTTGGAGAGCAGGTAAGCATGATCAATTGGTAAAATCTTGGAGTGAATATTGAACACGGCATCTTGCACGTCATCAGGCAGAGTAAAATGTTCTTCTTTAATGTCTTCTTGCCAAAACATAGGTCAGTCTTAATAGTATAAAAAAGGTTTACAATGTTAAGCTGATTAAACACTTAAAAGCCTAACAGAAAGTAATGGAATAAATTATCCCCTCATATGGAAAAATTACAACAAAAAATCCATTATCAATTTAAAGATATTTCTTTATTGAAGTTGGCGTTAACTCATCGTAGTATGGGCAAAAATAACAATGAACGTTTAGAATTTTTAGGCGATAGTGTTTTGGGTTCGGTAATTTCTCGTGAGTTATTTAAGCGTTTTGTACATGTGGATGAGGGTAAGTTATCACGTTTAAGATCACATCTAGTTAGAGGACAAACACTAGTGCAACTGGCCGCTACACTTAATTTGTCAGACGTCCTTATTTTAGGATCTGGGGAGTTGAAGAGTGGAGGATACAGACGGGAATCTATTCAAGCAGATACGGTAGAGGCTATTTTTGGTGCTGTTTTTTTAGATTCTGATTTTGATACAGTTAATACTGTCATTCTAGATTTATATCAGCCAATGTTGGATGCAATTAATCCAAATGATTCATTAAAGGATCCAAAAACTCAATTGCAAGAGTATTTGCAAAAACGTGGTAATACTTTGCCAAAATACGAATTAGTCAAAACCATGGGTAAGGACCATAATGCGGTATTTGTTGTTGGCTGTACTTTACAAGACCAAAATATACAAGTTGAACAAGAGGCTAAAAGCATTAAGAGAGCAGAGCAATCTTGTGCTCAAATTTTATTGGATAAATTAAAAACATTATGAATTTTAGGTCGGGTTTTATTGCAGTAGTAGGTCGCCCCAATGTGGGTAAGTCAACTTTGATTAATGAAATGATTGGACAGAAGCTGTCTATTACTTCACATCGTCCTCAGACTACCAGACATCGCATTCATGCAATTGACACCGCCGATGATTATCAAATGGTGTTTGTTGATACGCCTGGCATTCACATGGGTAGCAAAAAGGCCATCAATGCATATATGAACAGAGCGGCTAGTTCTAGTATTAGGGATGTGGATATGATTCTTTGGCTGGTCGAGTCTGGCAAATGGACCAAAGAAGATTCACGCGTGTTGGAGCACGTATCTCAAGTAGACGTTCCAGTAATCTTGTGTATTAACAAAATTGATAAATTAAAAGCAGCGCATGATGTATTGCCATTTTTAGAAAAGGTGGGTGAAAAGTATCAGCCGACTGATATGTTTCCACTTTCAGCATTTAGTAAAAAAGACACCAAATCTTTACGATCATTAATCTTAAAGCACTTACCCGAGCAGGAAATGATTTTTGATCCAGATTTTATTACCGATCGCAGTGAAAAATTTATAGTGGCAGAGTTTATTCGTGAAAAGTTAATGCGACATTTAGAAGATGAACTACCTTATGATTTGACAGTAGAAATTGAAAAATACGAACTTGATGGCAATATGCAGAGAATCGCTGCACGTATTTATGTTGAGAAAGAGTCTCAAAAAAATATAGTAATAGGACGTAAAGGAGAGATGTTAAAACTCATTGGTACCGAAGCGCGCCAGAGTATTGAAGGCTTTTTAGACCGGAAAGTATTTTTGCAGTTGTGGGTTAAAGTCTCAAGTGGCTGGTCAAATGATAAGCGTGCTTTAGCTTCGCTAGGCTATGACTAAAATTGATCTGACGCCTGCCTTTTTGGTTCATCGAAGACCCTATAGAGACAATTCCTTATTATTAGATTTTTTAACCCTAGAGCACGGCAGAATTCGCCTGATTGGTAGAGGGGTTCGACAAGCCAAAGCGAATATCCAAATGTTCCAGCATTTGCGTATTTCTTACGCAGGTAAGGGTGAACTGAAAACTCTTACACACTGGGAAGTTGAGGATGTTCCTAGACAGATTAAAGGCGAGACATTAATCCTATGCATGTATGTAAATGAATTGATGGCCCGTCTTATTCATGAGCATGATCCCCATCCTCAGATCTTTGAGCTGTATCAGCAATTCGTTACCCAAATTACTAACTTAGATCAGCAAGCTCAGTATTGGTTGCTGAGAATCTTTGAAAATAATTTGTTGGCAGAGTTAGGCTATGGGCTAGATTATTCTGTTGATACCAATGGCGATACTATTCAAACGGATAAAAACTATGAGTATCAATCTCAGCTTGGTTTTTGTCAGCAAGCAGATGGTAAAATGCCTGGAAAATTATTGAATTTGTTGTTGCTTGAGCAGCTAGATAAGACACCTGATGAGCAGCAACTTAAAGCCTGTCGTAATTTAAATCGACAACGTTTAAACCCACTGTTAGGCGATAAGCCATTAAAAAGCCGTGAGTTATTTTTTACCAAAGGTTAAGTTAATTTTATGAGTATATTTTTAGGCGTTAATATTGATCATATCGCCACAATTAGAGAGGCTAGAGGTACTAACTACCCATCTCCTGTTGAAGGTGCTTTGTTGTGTGAGAAGTCGGGTGCTGATAGTATCACCTTGCACTTGCGTGAAGATAGACGCCATATTCAAGATGCCGATGTAGAGATTTTGCGCGATCAGCTTACCACTAAAATGAATTTAGAAATGGCAGCCACAGATGAAATGGTCTCTATTGCTAGTATCATCAAACCTCAAGATTGTTGCCTCGTGCCAGAAAAACGTGAAGAGCTCACCACTGAGGGTGGTCTCGATGTCGCATCACAAATATCAAGAATGACTGATGTCTGTGCAAGATTAGCAGAGTCAAATGTGATTGTGTCTTTATTTATTGATGCGCAAAAAGATCAAATTGATGCGGCTAAGCAGTGCGGTGCACCGGTGATTGAACTGCATACTGGGCATTATGCCGATACAAAAACAGACGAAGAACAATTAGTAGAGTTCAATCGTATTAAAGAGATGGCAACTTATGCACATTCTATTGGCTTGCAGGTGAATGCCGGTCATGGGCTAACCATGGAAAATACCACAGAGATTGCAAAACTGCCTGAGATTGTCGAGCTTAATATTGGTCATTCAATTATTGCTAGAGCAGTATTTATTGGGCTTGAGGCTGCTACCAGAGAGATGAAAAACCTAATGCTCGAGGCTAGAGTATGATTTACGGCGTTGGTACAGATATCATTAATATTGAGCGTGTTGAGCATATCTTAACTAAAAACAAAGAGGGTTTTGTTAGACGTGTGTTGTCTGAGCATGAACAGGCTTTATTTGCTAATAAGGGTGATAGCGCATCCTATTGTGCTAAACGTTTCGCTGCTAAAGAAGCTTTTGCTAAAGCGCTAGGTACCGGTATTGGAAAAATCGTTAGTTTTCAGGATTTAACCGTGCGCAACAATGACAATGGTAAGCCGTACTTCATTCCCAGCGAAAAGTTACGCTTATATTTATTAGGCAAGAACATTAAGCATGCTCATTTAAGTTTGTCTGATGAAAAATATAATGCGGTTGCTTTTGTGGTGTTAGAACAGGGCGCTACTGATGAAAGTGATACTGCTACTACCGAGTACAATACAACTTTTTAGGGTTTAATACAGATTTCTAGTGCTTGGGCGATTGGCCCAAAATCACGATGATTTAATGCGTGCTCATCATGACTAAACAAGATACGAGATTGCCCCTTAAGCGCAGGGATATTGTTCATGTTCTGCGAGTCTTGAGCGCTAACCAAATTACTCAACAACCCTTTTTTCCTAATAATAGATACGTAGCATAGATTAGGGTGCGGCATGCTATTGAGACGTCTTAAAAAGTTAGAGCCCCGTCGGGTGTTGCTATAAAGAATTTTAGAAGTTTTTAGATGTGATGGGCCTAGTATGTCAGTAATCAAGCCAAAAGGCGAGCTGTTGTTAAACAAGTGGGAAACCAGTGCTGCACCAGAGCCTAAGTGTGGCGAGGCGATGGTGATTAAACCTTGAATATTAACTCCGGTGTTTTTAGTTAGTAAATAGCGTGCTACCAAGCCACCATTTGAGTGGCCAACTAGAATAATAGGTTGATTGGTGGAACGGCTAATGTTACTTAGTTGTTCATTTAATGATCGAGCCTGAATGTCAACCGGTTGTTTATTGGGTAACTCAACTGCAAAAACAGCATGTTGACGACCAAAGCTAGTAATTAAACGTTGGTAGATCCCAGTCGCTTGCCAAATGTTTGAATGGTTATCATAACCATGTACCAATACAATGGTATTGGCCCATAGAGCGCCAGGTAGTAATAACAGTAGAATGAATATTTTTTTCATGTGCTTAGTGTATCAAAACTAAACACAATAAAAATAATTTATATCAATTTTGATAGAAGCATAAATAATTAACACTCACATCATCTTCCAATTTATAGACTTTAGTGAATGGATTATAAGTCATGCCAATCATACCTTTAAGAGTTAATCCTGAGTGTCTAGCCCATTCATCCATTTCAGCAGGTTGAATGAACTTATCCCAATCATGTGTGCCTTGAGGTAATAGCTTAAGCACGTACTCAGCACCTATGATGGCAAATAAGTACGATTTTGGATTGCGATTAATGGTGGAGAAAAATACTTGTCCACCAGGTTTAATCAGTTTGGCACAGGCTTTAATAATAGAACTTGGATCAGGTACGTGTTCTAACATTTCAAGGCACGTAACTACATCAAATTCACCGGCGTGTTTATCAGCAAGCTCTTCAACTGGAATTTTTTGATAATCAACATCTAGACCAGATTCTAGCAAGTGTAGTTTAGCTACTTCAAGACCAGCTTCTGCCATGTCAATGCCTGTTACATTAGCACCCTCGAGCGCCATGGATTCACTTAGGATGCCACCACCACAGCCAACATCTAAGATTTTCTTATCTTTTAAAGTGCCACCACAATGTTCTTTGATGTAGTTTAGACGTAGTGGGTTGATATCATGTAATGGTTTAAACTCAGAGTTTTTATCCCACCAGCGTGAAGCCAGTGCGGCAAACTTATCAACCTCATCAAAATCTACATTACTCATAGTGCTTGTACAGCTTCTAACACTTCATCAACATGACCACCAACTGCAACCTTGTCCCAAGACTTTAAGATATCGCCATTAGGATTAATAATAAAAGTTGAGCGCACAATACCCATCTTTTCTTCGCCATTTCTAGACTTCAACTGCCAAACACCAAATGCTTCGCATAGTGCGCCATCTTCATCAGCAATCAATTCAAATGGAAATGATTGATTTTCCTTAAATTTTTCATGGCTCGCCATGTTGTCTTTTGAAACGCCATACACAACCGTATTGGCATTGACGAATGCTTCGTGGTTATCTCTAAA
>DTVJ01000071.1 GCA_012963565.1 Piscirickettsiaceae bacterium | reverse complement strand
AAATTAATATGTTTTGTTTGAATGATGCGCATTGTCCTCCTTGTCATGCTAAACAGTTGCATGACAAGGAGGACAATACTAGTTACATCATTAAAATAGAAGGAAATAAATGAAATACCTAACCAAATCAAGATTCAAACTAGCCACAGAATGCCCAACTAAACTTTTCTACACGGGCAAGAAGAAATACGCAAACGCCAGTCTTGATAATCCATTCTTAGAGGCATTAGCAGGGGGTGGTTTCCAAGTAGGAGAACTTGCTAAGCAATATTTCCCAGATGGGCACAATATTCACACGTTGAATTATGACGAAGCACTAAAGCAGACTAATAAATTATTAGAACAAGATGAAGTTGTTATTTATGAAGCAGCCGTTAAATATAACAATCTGTTCATTCGTGTTGACGTACTTGTCAAGCGTAATAACTACATTAAGTTATATGAGGTTAAGGCCAAGTCTATTGACTTAACTAATAATTCATTTTTAAAAAAGGATGACAAAAATGTACTTGCAAATTGGAAACCATATTTATTTGATATTGCTTTTCAAAGATACGTAGTACGCTCAGCATTCCCTAACTCAGTTGTTACTGCTTATTTGTACTTAGTTGATAAAAATAAAGTTGCACCAACTGATGGCCTTAATCAAAAGTTCCAAATTGTTGAAGACAAGAACAGACGCAAAGGTATTAAAGTTTCAACATCACTAACTAAAGAAGACCTATCAATTGAGATGCTGTGCAAAGTTCCAGTTGATGAGTACTGTGATTTAATCTTCGATACTGAAGCAGGTGCAGATGAGCGTGGCGTTAGTTTTAAAGATAGAATCAATGAGTACGCCGAGTCTTATGCAAATGATATTAAGATTAAACCTCGATTAGGTAAAGTATGTGGTGATTGTGAATTTAAAGCAAGTAAGGAAGATTTAGATAATGGCAAACTAAGTGGTTATCAAGAATGTTGGAAGCAGCAACTAGGTTGGAGTGATAAAGACTTCACAAAACCTAATGTACTTAATATCTGGAACTTCCGTAACAAGGATAAGTTTATCCAGGAAGGTAAGATTAAGTTCTCAGATATTTATGAAGAAGATATTATTCAAGGCAAAGAAAGTCATACCAAAAAACGTCAGTGGCTACAGATTGAAAAAGTTAAAAACAACGATGATTCAATTTGGTTGGATGCAGATGGTTTAAAAACAGAAATGGATAGCTGGGTATTCCCTCTGCATTTCATCGATTTCGAGACGGCTTCTGTCGCCTTGCCATTTAATAAGGGAAGATACCCTTATGAAGGCGTTGCATTCCAATTCTCACATCATTTGGTCTATGAAGATGGACGCATTGAACACAAGGGTGAATACATCAATACTGAGCGTGGTATCTTCCCCAATTATGAGTTTGTACGTCAATTAAAGAAAGAACTTGATAAAGACCAAGGCACCATCTTTAAGTACTCTAATCATGAGAATACTTATCTTAATATGATTTATGTGCAACTGCAATCCGAAACAGCAAACATTGAAGATAAGGATGAGTTGTGTGACTTTATTAAAAGTATAACTAAGTCAAAAAAAGACAGTGTGGAAAAATGGTGTGGTGAGCGCAATATGGTGGACATGCTGGAAATGGTAAAAGATTATTATTACAACCCAATGATGGGCGGTTCAAACTCAATCAAACAGGTATTGCCTGCAACACTAAATAGTTCGGATTATCTTAAAGAGAAATACTCAAGACCCATTTATGGCACTGGTGAAATCCCGAGCAAGAACTTTAGTGATTGGACATGGATTGAATATGAGGATGGTGTGGTTAAAGACCCATACAAACTATTACCATTAATGTTTGAAGATGCTGATAAATGTAATGATTTATTAAGCGATAGTAACGAACTTAAAGATGGTGGTGCAGCAATGACTGCCTATGCTCGAATGCAGTTTGTAGAAATGAGTGATTATGAACGTGATGAATTAACTAATAGTTTGTTGAAATACTGTGAACTAGACACCTTTGCCATGGTGATGATTTATGAAGCATGGAGAGAGATGGTTTAATATTAACGTATTTACCTTATAAAATACATAATGGATGCACAGTGAACTATCTTGATATTTTTAATGTAGTTGGTTTGTGATTGATTAGGTTTATTATTTATCAGTTTAATT
>DTVJ01000070.1 GCA_012963565.1 Piscirickettsiaceae bacterium | reverse complement strand
TGACCGGTAAAGATAAATTTCAATTAATGATTAAGATGTATGAATCTTATCGTAAAGATGAAAAACTCCCTGCCACTTACGAAGTGATTTACGGACATGCTTGGAAAAAGACCGCAAATATTGGAAACATTGCTATTATCAATAACTAAATATTAGTAACAATCATCTGGGTTTTTAACCGTTGCAAAAACCCCAGTTTTATTCTGATAAAGGATAACACTCAAGGTTGCTTGTTTTTCAGAACGTGCATGGTACATCATACAACCATCTTTATCTCTCTCAATAGCAACATAATATAAATCATGATTGACCTGAATGATGCCTTCACTAGACGGCTCAGAAAATGTCGCATCTTCTAGGTAACTACATCCAGTGATTGATACAAATGAAAATGAAACAGCTATTAACGCATACTTAATCAAAATTTCTTAGTCATTTTTATCATCACTTGATTCTCAGACTTGGTAGATGAATTATGGTTCGGGTTGTCTCTATAATTTAACAAAAATATCATCGCAGTATCCTTATTATGGTCAGTTAAGTACCCTAGTGTGAGCGCTTGTTCTGTGCCTGTAGGGCTTAACCCTATTGCTTGCTCAGTAAAACTAATACTATCATCCATATTTAGCCCATTAGCTGTTTTTAATATTACATCACCACTGATTACCCTCAAAGGTTGCTTAAATGTTGCAAATAAAGTGTCGTTTTCAGAATACAATCCATTTTTAATCAATGATAATGAATACCCCTCACTATCAATAGTAGATACGTTAGATACTACAGAGTCAGTCAAACTAGACACCTTCGTTTGTCCTTTATTATATTGAGCAAACAGACTTAAACCATCAGTAAATTTGGCTTGTGAAGTCAAATTAATAGCATTGGTATTAGAGGCACCTGTTTTATACGCGCCACTAAAGTAACTAGATAAAAAGGTATCTTTTTCTTCTAAATGGCTTAGCTGAGCTAATAGTGATAAATTTTGAATTGGTTTTATAGAAAAAGAAAGATTAACACCATCAATCGAGTGCTTATTGTCGGGTTCTATGTAGCCCGATATCACACCCAAAGAGGTTGTAATATCGCCTGAATTAACAATATTTATTATTGAAGCGTTATCAATTTGAGACAAATGTGAGTCACTATAAATAGAATACTGATCGGACAATCCTACTAAATTAGTTTGATTGTTCAATCCGAAAATTTGGTTAGGCGCTTGTTTGTGAGAAAAAGAAAATTTTAGCCCTTCGTAATCATATTGAATTTGAACAGAACCTTTGCCAACCTCACTTAGTAGCCTAACTCCTGGCTCAATATCTACAAAGATACTTGAATCACCATAAAGGAGTTCATCTAACATGCTAACCACAGCTGGCTCCTGCACCCTAGTATTCAAATCATAATAATAATCACGCTTATATTTATCAAAAACTGCACTACTTAATGACTGGTTAAGAGAATCACCCAGCATACTACTGACTGATAGGCTTGAATCACTTAGTAAATAGCTAACACCTGGCAAGGTAAACACTGACAGTACCCCTTGCGCGTAAATTGCATTATCTAAATTTAACAACCCTCTACCATAAATAGTGTCGGTTCCTACGTCGCCCAAATCTGTTGCCGTATCATAAAGTATGGTTACAATCTCTGCAGCAGTTTTAGATGGCCACTTAGATCGCAATATTGCCGCCGCACCTGATACATGTGGGGCCGATTGAGATGTTCCTGACATAGTGCCATAATTTGTCGAAGAGTTATTGTCATCAATATCAACTGTTGAATATACATCAGCGCCTGGAGCAGCCATACACCAATTTTTTGCAACACCACACTCATTACTGAATGTAGCAATCGTATTATTGGAATCTGTTGCAACAACCGCAATAAGAGAATCCGCAAGCGCCTCATAACCAGAAACATTAGGCGTCAAAGCGTAATATCCTGGATTACTTAAACCGTCATTTCCTGCTGCAAACACTGAAATAATATCGTTTGTTCTGGCTTCCAACAACTTACTTCCGCCAGCTGCAGAAAAAGTATCTACTCCCCAGCTATTGTTGATAACCTTTGCGCCCTTGGAAATTGCACCGCTATAAGCATTAATTAATGCGCTATCATATAATGTCCCAGAGGAATCACCTGCTCGTAATGATAAAATCTTGGAATTATAAGC
>DTVJ01000069.1 GCA_012963565.1 Piscirickettsiaceae bacterium | reverse complement strand
CTTTTAGTTGTAATATTTCTCCTTCTAAAGCTTGAATAAAGCCCATAGAAAATTCACCAATCGTAGGTGTGTTTTGAGAGTTGATGCTGAGTAACTGATCTCCAACTTGCAAGCCAGAATGCTCGGCAATACTATTGATTTTGACCAATCCAACAACGGGTTTGATACCATGAGTACCAATTATAAAAATAATAGCATAGAGAATAATCGCCAATATGAAATTAGCAGCTGGTCCGGCTATAACTACAGCAATACGTTTATAAACATTTTGCGTATTAAAGGCTCGATGTTTTTCTTTTGCATCAACTTCACCTTCATTCTCATCCAGCATTTTGACAAAACCACCAAATGGTAGGGCGCATAAAGTGTACTCAGTCTCTCCTCGCTGCCAAGATTTTAAAACTTTGCCAAAACCAATGGAGAATCGTAGAACTTTAATGCCGAGTTTTTTCGCCACCCAAAAATGGCCAAACTCATGCACGGTCACCAAAATACCAATGGTGACGATAAATGAAATTAAAGCGGTGAAAAATGCCATCAGGCTTTAGTGCTTAAAACTCAGAGTGAGAATGTCCTGCGTCTTTTAATCTTCCAAGATACTCAGCCCAAAGATCCTCGTGATTGGTAGCAAGATGATGAAGATGGGACCAAGAATAAATACCAGTATCGTGACTGTCACTAAAAAACAAAATAACAGCATAGTTACCGGTTGGCTCAATACGCTGAATGGTGACATTTTCTTTATCGACTTGCAAGGTATCTTGTCCAGGGCCATGACCCACTACCTCAGCAGAAGGGGAATAAACTCGCAAGTATTCAGCACTGAGTGGGTAATCAACGCCATCGAAAGTAATGGTAAGTAAGGTTTTCTCTTTATTGAGTGTAATGTTAGTAGGTGTTTGCATAATTTGCCTTGAATTGAATATAAACGGTATTTTATCAGAACTCAATTATTCATTAACCCTGAGAGTTATAAGTAGATAAAATATCAGCTATGTTAATTAACTTTACAAAAATGCATGGATTGGGCAATGACTTTATGGTTGTTGACAATACCGCTGGTAGCATTATTTTTGACTCTGAGCAAATCATCGCCTTAGCGAATAGACACTTTGGTGTTGGCTTTGATCAGCTTTTAGTGGTTGAATCAACCACTACTCCAGGCGTGGATTTTCGTTATGTTATTTATAATGCAGATGGTTCTGAGGTAGAACAGTGTGGTAATGGTGCGCGTTGTTTTGCACGATTTGTGACCGAAAAAGGTCTAACAGCTAACAATCCTATTAATGTTGAAACTAGATCTGGCTTGATGAGTTTGTTCATTAATGATGACAATACAGTACAGGTTGATATGGGTGAGCCAAACTTTAATCCTGCTGATATTCCGCTTCGTGCTACACAGCAGGCCGACACTTATCAAATAGCAGGCTATGAACTTGCAGTACTGTCTATTGGCAACCCGCATTGCGTTATGCTGGTTGATGATGTGAATGCCATAGATGTTGGTGCTATTGCACCGCAAATTCAACAAAGTGAGTTGTTGCCTAATCAAGCTAATATTGGCTTTATGCAAATACTTAGTGCAAATGAAATTAACTTACGTGTTTATGAACGCGGTGCTGGTGAAACCCTAGCTTGTGGCTCAGGGGCTTGTGCAGCTGTCATTCACGGTGTTAGAGCAGGACTTTTAGATTCTACCGTTGTTGCGCATTTAAGTGGTGGTGACGCACTGATTGAGTACACCAAAGATGAACATGTGTATTTATCAGGTCCTGCGCAGTTTGTGTTTGAGGCGCAAATAGATATCTAACAATTGATTGAAAATATTTGTTTGTCTTCAAGTCGAATAGCACTTAAAAACCCTCCCCATGAACAACCTTGATCTATTGGGTAAATGTGTGATTGATGAACATCTGACAGAGTAGACCAATGCCCAAAAAAGATATCCACATCTTTTAAAACCCTGTTGGTGTGTAAAAACCACGCCTTGTAGCCATTAGGTGCTTGATTGTAATTCATCTTGTGGCCAAATTCTAAGGTGTCATCAGTCTTACAAAAGCGCATTCTCATACAAGCATTGATGGTGTATCGACAACTGTCTAACTCGTTTAAGTCGTCTGACCAAGTGAATGGATTGTCGTCATACATATTAGTTATAAAGTCACCCACCCCATCACTTTGTAAATGCT
>DTVJ01000068.1:1732-2203 GCA_012963565.1 Piscirickettsiaceae bacterium | reverse complement strand
AAAACCACCTGAACGAGCTTTTTGACCTTTATGACCACGACCACATGTTTTACCATAACCACAACCGATACCACGGCCAACACGTTTTCTAGCTGTCTTTTCACCTTCTACAGGTGCTAATGTATTTAATTGCATAGTACTCATAATTCTTAACCCTCTACCTTAAGTAGGTAAGATACTTTGTTAATCATGCCTCTAACTTCAGGCGTATCGATCAGCTCCACTGTGTGGTTGATACGTTTTAAACCAAGACCCGTAACCGTTGCACGGTGTGATGGTAAACGACCATAAAAACTCTTAATCAAAGTAACGCTAACTGTGTTCTTTTTAGCTGCTACTTTTTTTGCTGCAGGCTTTTTAGTTGCTGTTGCTTTTGCAGGGGCTTTCTTTGCTGCCACTGCCTTTGTAGCTGCAGGTTTTTTAGGTGCTGCTTTTTTAGGTGCTGCTTTTTTAGGTGCTGCTTTTTTAGGT
>DTVJ01000068.1:0-1722 GCA_012963565.1 Piscirickettsiaceae bacterium | reverse complement strand
TTTTTTAGGTGCTGCTTTTTTAGGTGCTGCTTTTTTAGGTGCTGCTTTTTTAGGTGCTGCTTTTTTAGGTGCTGCTTTTGTAGCTGCAGGTTTTTTAGGTGCTGCTTTTTTAACTACTTTCTTTTCTTCAGCCATTATGCTTCCCCAGTAATTTGTTCAACAGATTTGCCACGCTTAGCAGCAACTGACTGTGGAGATGACATTGATGTTAACCCTTCAATAGTTGCACGAACCACACTGATTGGGTTACGTGTACCGTTACACTTGGCTAAAATATCATGAACACCAACCGCCTCTAATACACTACGCATCGGGCCACCAGCAATAACACCGGTACCTTCTGATGCAGGCTGCATATATACTTTAGCTGCGCCAACATTTGATGTAATTGGATAATGCAATGTACCGTTTACTAATGGTACTGTTTTCATCGCTTTTCTAGCTTTGTCCATGGCTTTTTGAATTGCTGCAGGTACTTCGCGTGCTTTACCCGTACCATAGCCTACTTTACCTTTACCGTCGCCAACAACTACCAATGCTGAGAAGCCAAAGATACGTCCACCTTTAACCACCTTGACAACGCGACGAATGTTAACTAGTTTTTCAATGTACTCGTTATCGTCGTTATTATTATTTTTCTTATATTCAGCCATTATTTACGCCTATTTGTATAATCTTATTAAAAGTTCTTACTAGAAGTCCAGACCACCGTCTCTTGCCGCATCTGCTAATGCTTTTACGCGACCATGGTATTTAAAACCAGAACGATCAAAAGTGACTTTCGTTACCTTTGCTTTTTTCGCTGCTTTAGCAATCTCCGAACCAATCTTCATTGCTGCATCTTTATTACCACCATTTTTGATTTTGGCAGACAACGTAGAAGCTGAAGCTAATACCTTAGTACCACAATCACTAATGATCTGAGCATAAATATGTTGTGAAGTTTTGTGCACGCTTAAACGCACAACACCTCTATCAGCATTTTGTGCTCTAAATTTAGTTGCCCTTCTTAAGCGGGCTTGTTTTTTAGACAGTTTCATATCTTAATACCTTTTAATCTTATTTATTTCTTCTTAGCTTCTTTACGAACAACATATTCGTCTGTGTACCGAACACCTTTACCCTTATAAGGCTCTGGTGGACGATAAGCTCGGATCTCTGCAGCAGCTTGTCCAACTTTTTGCTTGTCCATACCTTTTACGACAATTTCAGTTTGTGAAGGTGTTTCAGCAGTAATACCTTCTGGTAAATCGTACTTAACTGGATGAGAAAAACCTAAGGTTAAGTCTAAGACCTTACCCATTGCTTTTGCACGGTAACCAACACCGATCAAAGTTAATTTCTTTTCCCAGCCTTCTGAGACACCTTGAATCAAATTAGCTGTATTGGCTCTAGCAGTACCTGCTTGCGCCCATGCTTTCTTTTCATCTTTCCTCTCAACTTTGGCAATGTCAAACGTCAATATATTTTCTGCAGTGGTAATTGTCACTGATGGATGTACTTCCATCTGCATTTGACCTAATTTGCCTTTTACCGCCATAGAAGATCCATTTAATGAAACCTCAACGCCAGCAGGGATAGTGATTGGTGCTTTTGCAACTCTAGACATCTTATAACTCCCTAATTAAGAAACGCTGCACAAAACTTCACCACCCACATTTTGTGCGGCTGCGTTTTGACCAGTCATTACACCCTTAGGTGTTGAAACAATCACAATACCTA
>DTVJ01000067.1 GCA_012963565.1 Piscirickettsiaceae bacterium | reverse complement strand
CTGTAACTAATGACGCTAGATTGCATACAACTGGGGAAACTGTATTTGGGCATAAGTTTGGGTTTATAAAGAAACCTGGTAATTGTGATATAGATTTGCTATACATTGGCTGGTCCACATATCAAGAAGGACTTGAGAAGCACAAGGGTGAAGATGCTTTAATTGAGCTAGATATTGATGGCAATAAAGGCAATATTCTCATCCCTCTTGTTTCAACTTATAATCTCGCTGGAATCTCAACATTAGCAATATTTACTAACTTTATTGTTACAGAGTATTTTATTAATCTTATTAAAGAATCAAACAAGCTTAAATTAACATTCAAAAGTCCAGAAGAGATGTTAAATAAATTAGACATTCAGACTGAATCTTTTAATCTAAGTGGATTTACTGATGCCTACCAACAAGCATACAAACAGTGTAATCAACTTCTCCATCTTGCAGCACCAATCGTGCCGACTAAAACCGGACAATAATTAGCAGGCCCTGCAAAATTAATTGAGCTTTCTATTGCCTCTGAAAGACTATCTGAATTCATTAAAAAGTACATCGCAGCGGCTAATACATTAGGCGCATACCCATCTCCACTCAACTCTTTAATATTGTGAGTTTCTAGTGCTCTTTGTGTGTCTATCATTCTGCCTTTTCTAACCGAAGAAATTGATGCATGCCAACCACCACCTCGCCAAAGCTTTCTACATAAAAGCACTGTTGCAACAGACACATCTGCAGCCAATGGATGCCAGTGGGTTAACTTAGCCTCTTGTATTGTTATATTAATTAGCTTTTCATCACTCACATCAAGCATAGCCAATGGCGCAGCCCTATGTGCAGGGTTACACCCTGCAGTTCTACCACCCATCTCGTAATCAGTTTGCTCACTAGCCTTTGCAAAGCTCATGCCTTTATTAACCAGTTCAAAGACTCTTGCTGCCGTTGGACCACTATCAAAACCATCTCGTTTATGCCAATTAAGATATCGCTTACCAACGTCTTCAATATCAAAACCACCATTCTGTTGCAAGCTATCAGTCAGTTGCGATGCCATCTGTGTTGGACCACCGTTTTGATCACTTGCACACAACCCAACAAACAAATTATCAATGTACTGTCTAGTCATTAAAGTTTCTTCTTTTTTATGAGTGAGGAGAGTGAGTTCAAAAGTCCAGTTTGCTTACTTCCCTCAACAACCGATTTCCAAAATTTATCTTGATTCTCTTGAAAATGATCGTCGGTTTGATTTAATTCCTTTACAAATTTTCCAGCATCTTTATATGCCGAAGTAATTGTGTCAGATGGTCTATATTTGTTATAAAACTTTACAACCACCTCACTCAGATCGGGCACTAATATATGCATCGACTGATCGGCAATCTCTTGTGGAATATCGCCATAAAATGCCTCAGCAATGCCACCAGTAATGCAAGTTAAAGTATCACTATCACCACCTAACGATACTGCACCTCGAATCGCATCTTCATAATCAGTCGAATCCAAAAAGGCAACAATCGCCTCCGGCACAGTGCCTTGACATGATTCATTAAAGATATAATCGGGCCTAATATCATTAATCGTTCTATTTAAGTCATAGCCAAATTGATTCGCAATATTGGCTCTTATCTCATCCTTACTTAATCCCATTCTTGCCATAAATATACAAGCAGAAGTTGCCTGAGCACCTTTAATGCCTTCTGGATGATTATGGGTAAAAGAAGCATAATATTCCGCTTTTTCTAATACCTCTTCTAAACTATCAAACGCATAACCAACCGCACTAGTGCGCATAGCCGAGCCATTTCCCCAGCTGTTATAACCCTCTTTATCTTCATACTTACACCACTGATGAAACAAGTTGCCATAACCAGCATGAGGATACTCATTGTAATACCTCCGCAACATATCCCCATAATCTCGATCATTTAATATAGCATCCATCAAGGCAACCGTCAGAATCGTATCATCAGTGAAAAATGCCCTAGGACTAAACAGCGGCTCAAATTTTTTGTACTTGATATTGTTCCACTCGTACACTGAGCCAACAATATCACCGGTAATTGCACCTAGCATTAATTGTGCGCCCAAATCCTTCGTTCAACCGTTCTTTCTGAGTCACCATGTGCGGGAAAAACTAGCATATCTTCTTCAAAATCACGAATCACACGATCGGATATTTTCTTAAATTGCATTCTTGCTTTTTTCGATGTCAAT
>DTVJ01000066.1 GCA_012963565.1 Piscirickettsiaceae bacterium | reverse complement strand
CCTTACTTGCAAAAATGAAAGATGGTCGATTCTCTGAAGGAGAATGTGTACTACGCGCTAAGATTGATATGGCTAGCTCGTTTATGTGTATGCGTGACCCTGCACTTTATCGCATTCGTTTTGATAAACATCATCAAACTGGTAATGACTGGCGTATTTATCCAATGTATGATTTTGCCCATTGCATTAGTGATGCGATTGAAGGTATTACTCATTCTTTATGTACATTAGAGTTCCAAGATAATCGTCGTTTGTATGATTGGATGTTAGATAACCTAGATGACTTTAATAAACCTGATCGCCCACATCAGTATGAATTTTCACGCCTAAATCTTGAATACACTGTAATGTCGAAACGTAAATTACAACAACTGGTTGAAGATGAGCTAGTATCTGGTTGGGACGATCCACGTATGCCAACCATATCAGGGCTTCGTCGTCGAGGTTATACAGCTGCAGCTATTCGTGATTTTGCTGAGCGAATTGGTATCTCAAAAGTAGATAGTATGACCGATATGGCAATCTTAGAAGCAGCTGCACGAGATGATCTTAATGTCAAAGCGCCACGCACTATGGGCGTGATTAATCCAATTAAAGTGGTAATTGAAAACTATCCGGAAAACCAAATAGAAACATTGCAAGCACCTATTCACCCACAAAATGAAGACATGGGTAAACGTGAAATATTTTTCTCTCGTGAGCTTTATATAGACAGGGAAGATTTTCAGGAGGTAGCACCAAACAAGAAGTTTAAGCGCTTAGCCATTGATAAAGAGGTACGTTTACGCAACGCTTATGTCATTAACGCGACAACCTTCGATACTGATTTTGATGGCAATATTACTACGGTATACGCAACTTATGACGCTGACACACTAGGTAAGAACCCTGCAGATGGTCGTAAA
Organism: Piscirickettsiaceae bacterium; assembly: GCA_012963565.1. Classification (GTDB taxonomy): domain Bacteria; phylum Pseudomonadota; class Gammaproteobacteria; order PS1; family Pseudothioglobaceae; genus Thioglobus_C. The sequence goes on along the minus strand of DTVJ01000066.1, from coordinate 1,314 downwards.
GTAAAAGGTGTAATCCACTTTGTAGAGGCAACCAAGGCTCTCAAGGCTGAATTTAGGATTTATGATCGATTATTCACTTTAGAAAATCCTGGTAAGAATGATCACTTTGAGGCGCTAATTAACCTTGAATCACTGGTGGTAACATATGGTGTGGTTGAACCTAGTATGGCAGATGCTAAGCCTGAAGTAGCATATCAATTTGAGCGCGAAGGGTATTTTTGTCGCGACAATCAACCCAGTGATGAGTTGGTCTTTAATAAGACAGTAGGATTACGTGACACCTGGAATAAGTAACTAGTTTAAATCATTTAGCCACTGTGATACGGTGTCAATCTCATTGTATTTAGTGAGATCAATTTGCAGTGGGGTAACTGATACATAATTATGTGCAATAGCATGAAAATCAGTACCAACACCATTATCGGCTTCTTTGCCGTTGTCACCTATCCAGTATAGTGATGGGTCATCTTTATCAGGCATTCCCTCTTCAGACATGTGGCGTTTACCCAAACGAGTAGTTTGAAATCCTTTAATATCTGTCAATGGAACATCTGGTACATTCACATTTAAGATGGTATCGTGTGAAAGTTGAGCGTGTGCTATTTGACTAACCAGCTTTAAGGCGATGCTAGCTGCAGTTTCAAAGTGTTTACCTTCCCAACTGGCTAACGAAATAGCCACTGAAGGTAGGCCTAAAAAACGCCCCTCTATTGCGCCTGCAACAGTGCCAGAATAAATAACATCATCACCTAAATTAGGCCCGAAATTAATACCTGTTACAACCAGATCAATATCTTCTTTTAAGAAGCCACAGAGCGCCAAATGCACGCAGTCACTGGGTGTTGCATCTATACTAAAAATATTGTCATCAACCTTAATAGGTTTTAAAGGCTTATCGAGCGTGAGCGAGCTACTCGCTGCTGATTTGTTAGCACTAGGCGCAACAATAATAACTTCGTACTCTTTAGCTAAGGATTTGGCCAATTGCTGAATACCTTCAGCCTGATAGCCGTCGTCATTACTAATTAAGATTTTCACTAAACAATATTAAGTGTGACTTTATTTTTTTTAACACCCACTTTGACTGTACCGCCATTGACCAACTTACCAAACAAGAGTTCATCAGCCAACGGCTTACGAATCTCTTTTTCAATTAAGCGTGTCATTGGTCTTGCACCCATTTTGGCGTCATAACCATTTTTAGCAAACCATTTTCGTGCTGCATCAGAAGTAATAAGAGAAACATTTTTGGCCTCCAATGCATCTTCTAATTCAAACAAGAACTTATTGACCACATAAACAATAGTCTCTTCA
>DTVJ01000065.1 GCA_012963565.1 Piscirickettsiaceae bacterium | reverse complement strand
CAAACCTTTATTGAAGGTCCTGGTCATGTACCAATGCAGATGATTAAAGAAAATATGGAGAAGCAGTTAGATGAGTGTGGTGAAGCACCCTTTTACACATTAGGTCCATTAACTACTGATATTGCTCCGGGTTATGATCACATTACTTCAGCTATTGGTGCGGCACAAATCGGTTGGTATGGTTGCGCCATGCTTTGTTACGTTACCCCTAAAGAACATTTAGGTTTACCAAATCAAGACGATGTTAAGGAAGGCATTATTGCCTATAAGATTGCAGCCCATGCAGCAGACTTAGCCAAAGGTCATCCGGGTGCGCAGATTCGTGATAATGCGCTTTCTAAGGCGCGCTTTGAATTCAGATGGGAAGATCAGTTTAATCTGGGTCTAGATCCAGATACAGCACGTAAGTATCATGACGAGACCTTGCCTAAGCAAGCGGCTAAAACTTCGCATTTTTGCTCAATGTGCGGCCCTAAATTTTGCTCAATGAAAATCACACAAGAGATTAAAACCATGGACAAGGCAGAAATTGCTAAGATTAATGCCATTCAAGTTGAGATGGACAAAAAGTCTGTAGAGTTTTTAGAAAATGACAGTGAAATTTATATGAAAGAGGGCGCTTAGCCGCTCATTGTATTTTTTTCTAACACCTTAAAATCCTTCAAGCAACATTGTTTTGAAGGGTTAAGGTTTTCACAGTTACAATAATTGTGTTTGGTTTGAAATACCACAAAGTCTTTTAACGCGCTGCCTTTTCCTTCTTTCAGAGCTTTTACATAAGCACTTTCGGCAATATTGAAACAGTAACAGACTAGTTTTTCATCTATATTAGTATTACAACAACCCATGTTTTTGTCCTATTATGGTTTTATTTATAGTGAAGTATTTTATTATAGATAAGTCTATTTTCGCTGAATGATAATATTTTTTTGCTGTGTATAATGAATTATTATTTTTATAATTTCTTATTATTATGAAGCACATATCTAGTTTATTTATTTTTCTATTAATTTCTACTTTTGCTTTGGCAGTACCCCATCCTTCGAAACCATGGGTGGAAGTCAATTATCCTCAGGACGAAGAGAAACGTTGGTGGGATGATGCGTGGTGGAAAGAAGGTCAACTTCCTACCCCTCAAAATCATGAAGTTTCAATGGAAAGCATTACTTATATGGATGATGATGTTGAGGTTGAGGCATATTTATTTAAACCAAAAAAACCGGGTAAGTATTTACCTGTGTTGTTCCAGCATGGACGTCGAGGCTTGGATGATTGGACATTACCACGTGTGAAGCGTTTAGCAGCAAGAGGATTTATTGTGCTTGCACCAGATATGTTTGGTACTTATATGGAATCTAATATGCCTATTGAGCATAAATATATCTATGATTCACATGTTGCAAAAGGCGTTGATTATTTATTGCAGCGTTCAGACATCCTAGGTCATAAGATTTGTGCAGTTTCTCATACTCGTGGTGGTTACATGACACTAAAGGCGTTGGTAACGCATGATAAACAGGCTAATCAAGTAGCTTGTTATGTATCGTATTATCCGCATTGGCAAGATCCTAACGCCTCAGAAGCTAAGCAAATATATCAGTACGCACCAGAGTTAAATGAGTTAAGTGTACCTACATTGGTCTTCATTGGTGAGCATGATCAATATCAACGCATTAGACCTATCATGGCTGGTATCAACGTTCTAAAAGAAAGAAATATAGATGCTGAGTTAATTATGTACCCAGGTATTGGCCGAGGTTTTGATTTTAGGCCTGTGCATGTTAGAACCTTTGCTGATGATTTAGCAACCAAAGATGCTAACCAAAGAACCGCTGCTTTTGTCAGAAAGCATTTACAAGAATAACTTAACTTGTTGAATTAGGTTGTCAACTGCGCCTTGTTTGCTCAAAAAGTAGCGTTGAGCATTCTCACCAAGGGTTTTGGATTTAATATCGTCATTGAGTAGTATTGCTATTTGCTCAAATAGCTCGTCAGCATTTTGTACTTGAATAGCAGCTTGTTGATCGAGTAAGTCTGATGATATCTCTGCAAAGTTAAATACATTAGGTCCAAATAGGGTGGGCTTAGCCAGCGCCGCAGGTTCAAGCATATTATGCCCACCGGTGTTATTAAGGCTACCACCCATAAATACAATATCACTGATATCAAAATAGCTCATCATCTCGCCCATAGAATCACCCAGTAATATTTGAGTATCCTTACAAGACTTATTTGTGGAACGCTTAATAGTACTAATATCATTTTTTTGTATTAATTTGTGTACTTCATTAAAGCGTTCAGGATGCCTTGGAATAAGGATTAACAAGGCATCAATAATATCCTTATGCTGCAAATAAGCGTTGATAATTTTTTCTTCCTCACCTTGATGAGTGCTAGCAAAAACTACTACTTTGCGTTGACCTACGATTGATTTTAATTTGTTACTTATGGTTTTATCAGCATTGGGATTTTGATCAAATTTAATATTGCCCGCTATGATTACTTTGTTGTTCTCTGCACCCAATTCAATAAAACGATTGGCAGAGTTTTGATTTTGGGTGGCTATCACACTGAATTTGTTTAAGGTTTGTTTAGCAAGTTTTGCTGCAAATTTTTGATATTTTTTTAAAGAACGTTGCGACAGACGCGCGTTAACCAGTAGCGTTGGAATATTGTTTTTATGAAGTGTATGTACAAGATTTGGCCAAATTTCTGTTTCTAATAAAATACAAATTTTAGGATTGATCTGTTTGATATAGCGCTTAACAATTAGCGGTAAATCAAATGGAAAGTAAAAATGCAACACTTCGTTTTGATAGTGATCTTTTACTGCTTGCGAGCCAGTTGGTGTGGTTGTAGTTACTAGAACTCTGTGATCAGGATGATTGATTATCAGTGCATCAATCAATACAATGGCTGCTCTAAATTCTCCAACAGAGACGCAATGCACCCAAATAATTGGTACGGGTATTTTCGATATAAAGCCGAGCCTTTCGCTAATTCGTTGACGATAAGGTGGAGTTTTTATACCTTTAATGACTAATCGAAAAACCATCACTGGCAAAAGTAAGTAACCTAGCAGGCTGTAGAGGGTTCGATTCATTCGTCAGTGGTATAATACGGTTCATTGTATTTTAGCGGTTTTTTATGAAGTTTGTAGATTCTGCCAGTATTCGTGTTGAGGCTGGTAAAGGTGGCGCAGGTTGTTTAGGTTTTCGTAGGGAAAAATATATCCCTGACGGCGGTCCTGACGGCGGTGACGGCGGTGATGGTGGTCATGTTTATTTTCGCGGGCAAGAAGGTCTTAATACGCTCAGCGAGTTTCGTTTCAATCGTTTGTTTAGGGCTAAAAATGGTCAACCAGGTTCAGGGCAAAATAAGCGTGGAAAGTCGGCCGAGCACTTAACGGTTGAGATGCCACTAGGAACAAAAATATACGATCTTGAAACTGATGAGCTGATTGGTGAACTTACCGAGCATGAACAGGTATTGTTAGTTGCCAAGGGTGGATTCCATGGTTTAGGTAATACGCGTTTTAAATCAAGCATTAATCGTGCACCACGCAAAACTACTCCGGGCACACCAGGCGAAGTACGAGAGATAGGGCTCGAACTTAGTATCATGGCTGATATTGGCTTGTTAGGTATGCCAAATGCCGGTAAATCTAGCTTGATTAGGCAAATCTCAAGTGCACGACCAAAAGTCGCTGATTATCCATTTACAACCTTACATCCGTCTTTGGGTGTGGTGTCATTGTATGATGAGCATATTGTTATGGCTGACATTCCTGGTCTGATTGAAGACGCTAGTGAAGGTGTAGGTTTAGGTTTTGAGTTTTTAAAGCACTTGTCTAGAGCCAAGGCGTTGTTACATGTGGTTGATATATTGCCAGCTGATAATTCCGACCCAGTTGAAAACTATTTAACTATTGAAAAAGAACTGGCAAAATATGATCAAGATCTTGCTAATAAACCTAGACTTGTAGCAATAAACAAGATGGATTTATTGCATGAGGAAGATAGAGCTGGAGTTACTGAAGAATTTCTAAAGGATGTTGATTACAATGGTGCGGTATTTAATATTTCTGCACTAAATGGTTTAGGATGCAAAGATTTGGTGAGCGGATTATTTAAATTGGTAAAAGAAAATGAGTAAGCAAAGGTGGGTAATTAAAATTGGTTCTGCACTATTAACCAACGACGGCAAGGGATTGGATACAGTTTCTATCGCCTCATGGGTGGAGCAAATTGTTGGCCTAACCAAGCACGATATTGATGTTATCTTGGTATCCAGTGGTGCCATAGCTGAAGGCATGAAACGCCTTGGTTGGAGTGAACGTCCAGATGATATTCACCAATTACAAGCGGCTGCAGCTGTGGGGCAAATGGGTTTAATTCAAACTTATGAATCACTATTCGCTAAACATGAAATCCATACTGCGCAAATATTACTAACACATGAAAATTTGACTAATGCTGATCGTTACGAGAATATCTCATCAACACTAGATAATCTATTAGAACTAGGCACAGTGCCAATTGTGAATGAAAATGACACAGTAGCTACTGATGAAATTAAATTTGGTGATAATGATACTTTGGCAGCACTGGTGGCAAATCTAGTAGGCGCTAATCAATTAATTATTTTGACCGATCAAGGTGGTGTTTATGATGCCGACCCACGACAAGATGACAATGCTAAACTGATTAATAAAATCCATGTCGATGATGAAAAATTAACCCAAGTAGCCGGTAGAACGGGCGGTTCATTTGGCTCTGGCGGTATGTACACTAAAGTATTGGCCGCTAAAAAAGCAGCAGAATCTAATACTACAACTACCATCGCCTCAGGCAAGGCTGAGAATGTTCTCACGCGTTTACAGGCGGGTGAGCGTGTCGGTACATTAATCCATTGTTAGTGCATATCGTTCTAGAGTTTAATTCTTCAATCTGTGTTAAAAATATCCTTATGAATAAAGGATTTTTTTAATCAAAAAATAGCAAACAATGACACTCCTGAAGACAAAGGACCATAACTCTAAAACCATCGTGGTTGCACATCGTGGCGCTTCAGCCGATGCACCAGAAAATACCATTGCTGCATTTAACAGCGCTTGGGAGCAAGGTGCAGATGTTATAGAAGGGGATTTCCAACTGACAAGTGATGGGCATATTGTTTGTATCCATGACCAAGATACTCTACGTGTGAGCGGCACTCGCTTGATTGTTAAGGAATCCACTCTAGAAGAATTAAAGCAACTAGATATGGGCTGGTATTTTCATAACAAATCGTTTGATGAAAAAATCCCAACTATTCAACAAGTTTTTGCAACAATTTCAGATAATAAGAAAATATTGGTTGAGGTCAAGTGTGGAGTTGAAATATTGCCAGTCTTGATGCAGCAAATACAGATGTCCAATTTAGATTTAAGTCAGATTGGTATCATTGCCTTTGACCAAGAAGTTATCAAGCAGTGTAAGTTAATAGAGCCTAGATTGATAGCGCTATGGCTGAATGACTTTAATACAATTAATGATATTGGATTTATTATCTCAACACTCCTAGATATAAAAGCAGATGGTTTGCTTTCTAATAATACAACCTCAGAGCAATTACGAAATGAAGTAATAAAACAAGGGTTGATTTATAATATTTGGGCTTCAGATGATATTGATACGATAGGTATTTGAGTGATTTTGTCGAAGTATTGATTGTATTCAAGGATAATAGAAAATATAACTATGTTGGCATATATCGGACTGGGTTCAAACTTAAATAACCCCAAACAACAAATCAAGGATGCACTGATCGCACTTAACACCACAAAAGACGTTAAGGTAGTTGGGCTTTCTAGTTTGTATCAATCCAAGCCAGTTGATGGCTCAAAGCAGCCTGATTATATTAATGCCATGTGTCAGGTAAATACACACTTAACTGCCTTAGAGCTTTTATATGTTTGCCAAGATATTGAAACCAAACAGCATCGCGTACGTGAAAAGAAATGGGGCGCTAGAACTATTGACTTGGACATCATCCTATATGGCACCCAAGTAATAGCCTCAAAGCAGTTGATGATTCCACATCCAGAGATGATGAATCGAGCTTTTGTTTTAGTACCTTTGTCTGAACTGGAGTCAGATCTCAAAGTGCCAGTGTTAGGCCCACTCTCAGAGTTAATAGATATACTAGATACCTCAGAACTCATTAAGTTATGAATATTGCACAACTCAAAGCATTTAAAGAGTCAGGTGAAAAGATTACTTGTCTAACGGCGTATGACGCCTCTTTTGCCAAGCTGTTTGATGAGTGTGGTGTTGATATGATTTTAGTAGGTGACTCTCTAGGTAATGTGATTCAGGGGGGTGAAAATACTCTCGCTGTTAGTATGAATGACATGATTTATCATACTAAAAATGTAGCTAAAACTTGTCAAAAGGCTTTATTAATCGCCGATATGCCTTATCAAAGTTACGATAGTGCTGAGCAAACCCTTGATAATGCCAAGCTTTTGATTGATGCTGGCGCGCAAATGGTAAAGTTTGAAGGTGGGCATGAACACGAGGCATCCTTTAAAATCCTGCAAGACAACAATATTGCAGTCTGTGGTCATTTGGGTTTGCAGCCACAATCGGTATTGGAAATGGGTGGCTACAAAGTACAAGGCAGAGATGAAGTAAGTGCTAATCAGATTATCGAAGATGCAAAATTATTAGAGTCTTGGGGGGTTGCAGTGCTGGTATTAGAGTGTATACCTAGTGATTTAGCTAAAAAAGTTTCCCAAAGTTTAAGCATTCCAACTATTGGCATTGGTGCTGGTGTTGACTGTGATGGACAGGTACTGGTGAGTTATGACATGCTCGGTATTAACACTAGCAATATGCCAAAATTTGTTAAAAACTTCTTAACCGATAATTGCGATATAAAAGGCGCAGTAAATGCCTTTATAAAAGCCGTTAAAGATCAATCTTTTCCAACTGGCGAGCACAGTTATTAATCTTGATGAGTTAGTGCAAACGTTTACAACCATTCATACACTTCAAGCCACGTTAAATGATTGGCGATCTAAGGGACTAAAAATTGCTTTTGTGCCGACCATGGGCGGCTTGCATGATGGGCATTTGTCTTTAGTTGAGTCAGCCAAACAAAAAGCCGACAAGGTGGTGGTGAGCATCTTTGTCAATCCAACCCAGTTTGGAAAAGGCGAAGATTTTGACAAATATCCTAATACATTGAAACAAGACAAGTCTTTATTAGTGCAGCATCAAGTCGATGGCTTATTTACTCCTGATGCTGAACAAATCTATCCAACTGGATTTGATAGTGATATTGAAGTGGGTGAGATTGCCAATATTCTTTGCGGTGCCTCTAGACCCGGTCACTTCCAAGGTGTTGTGCAAGTGGTTAAACGCTTATTTGATATTGTTAAACCTAATGTGGCTGTATTTGGGCAAAAGGATTATCAGCAACTCCTCATCATTCAAAAAATGGCCATGCAGTTCTCCCCGAATGTAGAGATTGTATCGCACCCAATGTTACGAGAAGACGACGGTTTGGCGATGAGTACACGTAATCAGTACTTATCGGTTGACGAAAGAAAAACCGCCCCTAATTTGTATAAAGCTTTGCTGCAAATTAAGCAGGGTTTTTTGAAAAATCAGAGCGTCGACACGCTTAAAAAACAAGCGCAAGAGATGCTAAAACAAGAGTTTAAATTGGATTATATTGAAGTCTTGGATGCAAATACCCTTAAGCAAATCACTGATAATACAAGCAAAATTGCTATATTATGTGCGGTATTTATAGGGTCAACACGATTGATCGACAATATAATTTTTAACAAAGGATAACTATGTTTAATATTACTGATGAAGCTGCAGTTTATGTGGCTGATTTATTTGCCCAGCAAGATGAGCAAGATTTAGGTTTAAAAGTTGACATTGAAAAAGCGGGCACACCTGCTGCTGCAGTGACTTTTAATTTTTGTTTTTCTAAAGACCTGGGAAAAACTTATCAAAAGTTTGAATATAAAGGCTTTAATGCTTTCATTGATGAGTGTAATTTCGATTATTTAAAAGATTCTGAAGTCGCTTTAAAAGAAGAGGGCTCTACTAAGAAACTCACCATTACAGCACCAAATGCCAAAGGCGAGGCGCCAGCGGATGATGCACCACTCGATGAGAAAATCAAATACACCATTGCTGCTGAAGTTAATCCTCAATTAGCCTCTCATGGTGGTTTTGTTGAATTGGTTGAAATCACTGATGATATGGATGTGGTTCTTAATTTTGGCGGTGGTTGTCAAGGTTGTTCTTCAGTTAAAGTCACTCTAAAGAATGGTGTAGAAACACAACTCAAATCAATCTTCCCTGAGATTAGACATATATTAGACGTAACAGATCACACACAGAAAGAAAACGCCTATATGTAACCTTGTGTTGGGTTATGGTATAACTTAGCCATGATTACAACGATTGAGGCCGGCGCTGACGAGCGTCGAAGTGCAAAAGCACCCCACGAACTTTTTACGATTAACGCAATGATTGTGCATTTGTTTTTTTCATTGGGAATGGTTAAGTTGTTCAATTTAAGCATGAGTTTTGCTATAGCAACTTCAATTGCTTTGTCACTTTGTATTATTGCTTATACTTTTTTCCGCACTAAAAAAGCCAAGCAAAACGATGCTTATTTAGTTTATTTACATTGGCAGCTTTCACTTAACCGCTATAAATTACTCATAGGTGCCTATGTGTTTTATTTTATAGTCATTTCTTTATCTTTGGTGATTACGAGCGATGCGCCAGCAAGCATGGATGGTTCTAGCATAATAGACTCTATCCTGAGTTTGTTAGGTGTAGTACCGTTGTTTTTTGCAGTACTGGTGTCAGTAGTGTTGGGTTCTGGCTCAATGTTTAATGCGGGTCGTGGTGAAATTGACAAAGCATTCATGCAAAAATATCCACAATGAACGAATTTGAATTAATTGAAAAATATTTCAATTGGGG
>DTVJ01000064.1:27046-28864 GCA_012963565.1 Piscirickettsiaceae bacterium | reverse complement strand
TCAGATGGCGTGCACTACAATGGCGCTGAGACGGTAGATTTTTTGGTTAAAACCAACATGGGACAAGATTTTAAGCCACTTAAAAAAGTGGCTTCTGGTGGTGAGTTATCACGTATTTCGTTGGCAATTTCAGTGGTGAGTAGTGACAGCGAGTACACCCCAACGCTTATCTTTGATGAAGTTGATGTAGGTATTAGCGGTGCTGTTGCAGAAGTAGTGGGACAGAAGTTAAAAGAATTATCTGCGCATTATCAAATTATATGTATTACGCATTTAGCACAAGTAGCCTCTTTTGGACATCAACATTTACGAGTTAGAAAAACGCAAAATAGTGGTGGTGCACAAACCACAGTAGAGCAATTATCCAGTGATGACAGAGTCAGTGAAATTGCCCGTATTTTAGGTGGTGCCACTATTACTGATAAGGCACGTAAGGCTGCAGCTGAGATGATTACAAAAAGCGTATAAAAAAAAGGCCGCAATCGCGGTCCTTTTTATTCTGTTTTTTTCTTTAAACGTTCAATACCTAACATTTTGAAAATGTATTTTTGATATGCAGGCTCAGGATTGCCTATTTTCATATTGCGAATAAAGAACTTTTCAAAAGCAATCTTAGCCAGATGCATCATCTTGCCTTTTTTCGCCCAAGTAACATTTCTTGGTGGAATTTGAGGCATCGCAACAAAAGCTGCGCCAGTATCTCCCATATCGGCAATGCAAACTGCATTCCAAGTTGGGATGTTTGAAGGCGATTTGCCGGCAATCATGTCTTCAATGTTATGCACAACCGCAGTCACCATAGACTCAATCATATAACCAGTTTTTGGTGTACCACACATGACTGGCGTTGGTTCAACTGGCGGAATAGCAATGTTTACACCCACAGAGAATATGTTGTCTTTAACGGGAGATTGTTGATAATCGTTAATTATCACAAAACCACGTGGATTAACATAACCCGCATCTACATCAGCTAATTTTGCAACGGTGTCCACACCCTTAAAAGCAGGCAACATCATCGTATGCTTAGTCTCAATCTCATGGGTTTTGACAGTTTCACCTTCGTCGTTAACTTGTTCAACAGTAACTTTGTCTGCAGCAATAGAGACTACTTTAGCGTTAGTAATCCACTTAATATGGCGTTGCCTGAATTCTGATTCTAACAGACCTTTTGAGTCACCAACACCGCCTAAACCTAGGTGGCCAATATAAGGTTCTGCGGTGACGAATGTCATCGGGCACTTATCACGAATACCACGTTTTTTGAGGTCAGTATCCATAATACAGGCAAATTCATAGGCCGGGCCAAAACAAGAAGCTGCCTGTACTGCACCAACTACAATTGGTCCACCACCATTGGAGCAGAAGTCCTCCCACTTTTGGCGTGCTACTTCGGAATGCGCCGTTGTGCAAATTGAAACACTGTGTCCATCAGGGCCAAGACCTTCAACTTCATCAAAGGCCAATTTAGGACCAGTGGCTAGTACTAAGTAGTCATAATCTACCACTTGATCGCCAACCATCACTTGATTATCATCAGGCTTAATTTCGGTCGCTTCGCCTACAATTATCTTGATGTCTTTGCGTTTAAGACACGGTTCTAACTCAAAACTGATATCTTCTACAGAGCGCCAGCCAACCCCCACCCATGGGTTAGACGGAATAAAGTTAAAGTTTGGATTGTTTGAGATAACCGTGACCTCGTGATCTTTTCCTAGTGTTTTTTTAGCATCGTATGCAAAAGGCAGGCCACCTGTGCTTGCGCCAATAACGACAATATGTGCCATATTTCTCCTCAGTTGATTAGTTTCAAAACAA
>DTVJ01000064.1:0-26946 GCA_012963565.1 Piscirickettsiaceae bacterium | reverse complement strand
GCCAATAACGACAATATGTGCCATATTTCTCCTCAGTTGATTAGTTTCAAAACAAGCCATTATTGATAGAGTTGTCAGTGTTGTCAAATATATAAGAATATCGTGACCTATTAATATCGAATATTAAAAAAATTTTGTTTTTTAATGATGAAGACAGATGCATACCTAAATGTTATTTTTAGAGTAGACCACCTAGACTGCATAATTCAAAACTATAGTTAATTTAGCTATCCCTTTAGGGATATGCTATTGTATAATCCTGACTTTGAATTAATTTAATTACCCCCTCAAGGGATACACTATTTTGGTTGTTATGAAATCTTTGGCATGATTACTTTTTGGCCAAAAGCACAAATAATCAGTATCTTTGTTGCGGTGATTTTTTTCACTATAAATGATGCAGGTTATTCAGCAGTATATGGTGGCTTAATTAGTTTGTTTAATACGTGGCTAGTTAGTAGACACATAAACAAACAAAGAGGAGAGTTAACAATTAGCGCACAAGCAAGTGTGGGTATGATGGTCTTAAGTGTCATTATGCGCATGGCTCTTGTTGTGGCTTTAATTTTAATAGGCCTATTGGTTTTAAAGTTAAGCGCAGACGCATTAATTGTTAGTTTAGTTTTTGGATTGATTGGTTTTTTAATGGATAAGGTTCGACAAAAATAATGTCAGCAGATAATGAACTCATCGCCTCTGGCGATTATATTAAGCACCATTTGCAGAACTTGACCTATGGTCAAAACCCAGACACGGGTGTTTGGGGGTTGGCACACACAGCGCAAGAAGCAAAAGACATGGGCTTTATGGCGTTTCATTTAGACACTTTGAGCGTTTCTTTTGTATTAGGCGCATTATTTTTGTTCATCTTTTATCGCGTCAGTAGGAAAATGACCGTTGATACGCCTTCTGGTATTCAAAACTTTATTGAGAGCATTGTTGAGTTTATTGATGAAAATGTTCGTGGTTCGTTTAATGGCCAGAACCCTATGGTTGCCCCTTTAGCGCTTACCAGCTTTATCTGGATTATTCTAATGAACACGATGGACTTAGTGCCAGTTGATTGGTTACCATACCTCGCCCAACAAATTGGCGTTTTCTTTGGTGCTGATCCGCATCATGTTTTCTTTAAGGTAGTGCCAACCACAGATCCGAATGCAACGTTTGGTATGTCGATTGGTATTTTCTTCTTAATTCTTTATTACAGTGTCAAAGAAAAAGGCGCTGGTGGTTTTGCATCGGAGCTTCTGTTCCATCCATTTGGCAAAATGATGTTGCCGTTTAATTTATTTTTAGAAGGGGTTAACTTAATTGCCAAGCCTGTTTCGTTAGCATTGCGTTTATTCGGTAACATGTACGCGGGAGAGATGATCTTTATTCTGATCGCCTTGCTACCTTTTTGGATTCAGTGGAGTTTGTCACTGCCATGGGCAATTTTCCACATTTTGATCGTGTTACTACAGGCGTTTATCTTTATGACCTTGGTAATTGTGTATATGGATATGGCTCATCAGAAAGAGCATTAATTTTTTTATAAATAGGAGTAAGAAATGACAGAAGTACAAGCAACATTATTTTTAGCGGGTTCAATCTTAATGGGTTTAGGCGCATTAGGTGCAGCGGTCGGTATTGGCACCTTGGGTGCAAGGTTTTTGGAAGGTGCAGCGCGTCAGCCAGAGCTGATCCCAATGCTTAGAACTCAAATGTTTATCGTAATGGGACTAGTAGATGCGGTACCAATGATTGCAGTAGGTATCTCAATGTATATCATATTTGCGGTTGCCGGTTAAATACTTTTTACTTGAAAGCAGGGTTTAAGCTATGAATATTAATTTGACTATGATTGGCCAGTTAATCATGTTCACCATGTTTACATGGTTCTGCATGAAGTTTATTTGGCCCCCAATTGTTGCCGCTATGGATGAGCGTAAAAAGCGTATCGAAAGTGGTTTAATTGCAGCAGAGCGAGGTTTGTCAGAACACAGAGAGGCGCAGGAAAAAGCTCAAGAGATGCTGGACCAGTCTAAAGATCATGCGGCTGAAATCATTGCTAATGCAGGCAGACAGGCTTCTACTATGGTTGAAGAGGCTAAAGATGTTGCTGTACAAGAAGCTGGCAAAATTAAAGCACATGCACAGGTAGAGATTGAGCAAGAAGCCATTCGAGCTCGTAATGAGCTAAAAGACCAAGTGTCTGGCCTGGTAATGCAGGGTGTTAATTCAGTGCTGGCTAAAGAAGTAGACGCAAAAGCACATCAAGATATGCTGGGCAAGTTGTCACAAACACTATAGGATATATCAATGGAATTAACCACCATCGCCAAGCCTTATGCCAATGCAGTTTTTGAAATTGCTGAGCAAAATAAGTCGCATTCAGACTGGAAGGCTGTTTTAGGGGCGGGTGCACAATTAGCCAACGATGAAACCATGCAAGCATTTATTGCTTCGCCTAGTGCAACCAAGGCTAATAAAGCCGATACGGCAGCGGTGTTATTTAAGTCGATTTTGGGCAGAGCGTTAAGCACAGAAGAAACTACTTTTGTTAGTTTACTGCTAGACAACGGTCGCATCAGCGTATTACCTAGTATTTTAGAGTTGTTTGATGCTATGACGAACTTAAGCAGTGATGCCAAAGCATTTCATGTGATTAGTGCTTATAAGTTAAGCGCAAAAGAAGAAAAACAAATTGTCAACGATTTATCTGATAAATACAAGACAACAGTGAGTATCGACACTGAGATAGACGAAAGTTTAGTAGGTGGCGTGGTTATTAAAGAAGGCGACAAAGTGATTGACTTGTCAATTAAGGCTCGAGTAGATGAGCTAAGTTTACGTTTGTCGATCAATTAATTTATTTTATTAAGAGGAAGGGTTATGCAATTAAACGCAAGTGAGATTAGTGATTTAATTAAAAAGCAAATAGAAGGCTTTGATTTCACAGCAGAAGCACGTACAGAAGGTACTGTAATCAGCATAAGTGATGGTATTGTTCGTATTCATGGCCTAGCTGATGTTCAGTTTGGTGAGATGCTTGAATTTCCAGGCAACACGTTTGGTATGGCATTAAACTTGGAGCAAGATAGTGTTGGTGCGGTTGTTTTGGGCGATTATTTGCATATTTCGCAAGGCGACACGGTTAAGTGTACTAACCGACTAGTGGAAGTTCCAGTTGGTGATGAAATGCTAGGTCGAGTAGTAAACCCCTTAGGTCAAGATTTAGAAGGTAAAGGCGAAATTAAGACCAAAGCCACACGTCCTTTGGAGATTATAGCGCCAGGTGTAATTGATCGTAAATCTGTTGACCAACCACTTCAAACTGGCATAAAGGCAATTGACGCAATGGTCCCAGTTGGCCGTGGTCAGCGTGAGCTGATCATTGGTGATCGTCAAACTGGTAAAACAGCGGTTGCAGTAGATGCTATTATTAATCAAAAAGACACAGGCGTTAAGTGTGTGTATGTGGCGATTGGTCAGAAAGCCTCATCAGTGGCAGCAGTAGTACGAAAATTAGAAGAGCATGGTGCAATGGAAAATACCATTGTTGTTACAGCCGGTGCATCAGATTCAGCAGCATTGCAGTATATTGCGCCTTATGCAGGTTGTGCAATGGGTGAGTACTTCCGTGACCGAGGCGAAGATGCTTTAATCGTTTATGATGACCTTACCAAACAGGCTTGGGCTTATCGTGAAGTATCATTATTGTTGAAGCGTCCACCAGGACGTGAGGCCTATCCAGGTGACGTATTTTACTTGCACTCACGTTTACTTGAGCGTGCATCACGTGTGAATGCGGACTACGTTGAGAAGTGCACCAACGGTGAAGTTAAAGGGAAAACAGGCTCACTAACCGCATTACCTATCATTGAAACGCAAGGCGGCGATGTGTCAGCATTCGTACCAACCAACGTAATTTCAATTACAGATGGCCAGATCTTCCTAGAGACTGATTTATTTAATGCTGGTATTCGTCCGGCAATCAATGCGGGTCTATCAGTATCACGTGTAGGTGGCGCAGCGCAAACTAATATTATTAAAAAGCTCGGCGGCGGTATACGACTTGACTTGGCACAATATCGTGAATTAGCGGCATTTGCTCAGTTTGCATCCGACCTTGATTCTGAAACTAAGGCACAGATCGATCGTGGCCAGCGTGTAACGGAACTTATGAAACAAGATCAATATACACCGCTATCAGTGGCTGAAATGGCAACATCATTATTTGCTGCTAACTCAGGCTCATTAGATGACATTGATGTAAACAAAGTGGTTGATTTTGAAACGGCGTTGATTGCTTATATGAATGCAAATCAAGCGCCATTGATTGCAAAGATTAACGAATCAGGCGACTATAACGATGAGATTACTACAGAGTTACAGGCAGCCATTGATGACTTTAAGACAAACCACACTTGGTAGATAGATAATGGCAGCAGGAAAGGAAATTAGAACGCAGATCGCGAGTATTAAAAATACTCAGAAGATCACATCGGCTATGAAGATGGTTGCAGCCTCTAAGATGAAAAAAGCACAAGATAGAATGTTGGCTTCTCGCCCTTATTCGGAGAAGATTTCTAAGGTAATTGGTCATTTGGCTTATGCTCATTCAGAGTTCGAACACCCATACATGAAAGAGGTGGGTGAAGTAAAACGTGTTGGTATTATTATCGTTTCAAGTGATAGAGGCTTGTGTGGTGGTTTAAATACAAATTTATTTAGAAACCTATTAAAGCGGGTCGTCGAATATCAAAACAAGGGTGTTGAGGTTGATATTTGTACCATTGGTAAAAAGGCTACCTCGTTTTTTAAAAATTCTGGTTTAACTATTAAGTCAGTGTTAACAGATTTGGGCGATGCCCCGCACTTTGATGACTTGTTAGGTACGGTCAAGGTAATGCTTGATGCTTATGATGCAGGTGAGATCCAGCAATTATCAGTAGCCTACAATAAGTTTGAAAATACGATGACCCAAGCGCCGACGGTGACACAATTAGTGCCAATGGTTGCAGCTGACGTAGAAGGCATGGATCATTATTGGGATTATATTTATGAACCTGACGCTGAAGAGGCATTAGGTGCATTGTTAGTACGTTACATTGAGGCCTTGGTTTACCAGGGCTTGGTTGAAAATATTGCTTGTGAGCAGTCATCACGTATGATCGCGATGCAGAGTGCAACCGATAATGCAGGTGATATGGTGAAAGAATTAGAGTTAGTTTATAACAAAGCAAGGCAAGCAGCGATTACTCAGGAGATTTCTGAGATTGTTAGTGGTGCTGCCGCTGTTTAGAGTTTACAAAAGAGGATAGCAAATGAGTACAGGTAAAATTACACAAATTATTGGCGCGGTTATTGACGTTGAGTTTCCAGCTGATGCGATTCCAAACATTTACGATGCTTTGATCGTTACAGAAACAAACCTAACGTTAGAGGTTCAACAGCAGTTGGGTGATAATGTAGTTCGAGCAATTGCAATGGGTAGTTCTGAGGGATTAAAAAGAGGATTAGAAGCGACTAACACGGGCGAACCTATTATGGTCCCAGTTGGAACTAAGACACTTGGTCGTATTATGAACGTATTGGGTGAACCAATTGACAATGCTGGCGAAATTGGCCAGGAAGTTGAATGGGCTATTCACCGTCCTGCCCCATCTTATGATGAGCTTGCTCCTGCTGCGGAATTGTTAGAAACTGGTATTAAAGTAATTGACTTAATATGTCCATTTGCTAAAGGTGGTAAAGTTGGTTTATTCGGTGGAGCTGGTGTTGGTAAAACGGTAAACATGATGGAGTTGATTCGTAATATTGCGATTGAGCATTCAGGTTATTCAGTATTTGCCGGTGTTGGTGAACGTACTCGTGAAGGTAATGATTTCTACTATGAGATGAAAGAGTCAAATGTACTTGATAAAGTATCTCTAGTTTATGGCCAAATGAATGAGCCACCGGGAAACAGACTTCGTGTTGCGCTAACTGGCTTAACAATGGCAGAATATTTCCGTGATGAGGGTCGTGATGTATTATTATTTATTGATAATATTTATCGTTATACCCTAGCAGGTACAGAGGTATCAGCATTACTAGGTCGTATGCCTTCAGCAGTAGGTTATCAGCCTACGTTAGCATCAGAAATGGGCGCATTGCAAGAGCGTATTACTTCAACTAAAAAAGGCTCAATTACTTCTATTCAAGCGGTATACGTACCAGCGGATGACTTAACTGATCCATCTCCTGCAACAACATTTGCTCACCTAGATGCAACGGTAGTACTTTCACGCCAAGTAGCTGAGTTAGGTATTTATCCTGCGGTAGACCCGTTAGACTCAACTTCACGTCAGCTAGATCCATTAATTGTAGGTGAGGAGCACTACAATATTGCGCGTGGCGTACAAGGTGTATTGCAGCGTTACAAAGAATTGAAAGATATTATTGCGATTCTAGGCATGGATGAGCTGTCTGAAGAAGATAAGCAATCGGTATCTCGTGCCCGTAAGATCCAGCGTTTCTTATCTCAACCATTCTTTGTGGCGGAGGTATTTACTGGTGCCCCAGGCAAGTATGTATCACTTAAAGATACTCTTAGTGGTTTTAAGGCTATCCTTGATGGTGAAATGGATGATCTGCCAGAGCAAGTGTTCTACATGACTGGTTCGTTAGACGAGGTTCGTGAAAAAGCAGCGGAGAATGCATAAATGCCAACTATTCACGTCGATGTAGTTAGTGCAACAGAGTCACTCTATTCAGGAGAGGCTAACTGTGTGTTTGCACCAGCATCAACGGGCGAGATTGGAATTTACCCTAAGCATACTGCGCTTCTGTCAACATTGAAGCCTGGTGAGGTTAGAGTTGAGACTGAGAAAGGCATTGAGTCAATTTATGTATCTGGCGGCATTGTTGAAGTACAGCCCGATACTGTGACTATTTTTTCCGATACGGCAATCAGGGCGCATGATCTCGATGAGTCAAAGGCACTAGAAGCCAAGCAACGCGCAGAGGAAGCAATGGCTGATTCTAATAACGGTCATGATATTACATCAACTCAGGCAGCATTAGCAGAAGCAATGGTACAGTTACAGATGATTTCTAAGATGCGTGGTAAAAAACTTTAAGAAACTTCTAAGACTTGATTTTTAAAGTCAACAATTCGGTTATTTGATACTTGAACGCCTTCTCTTTGAAGGCGTTTTATTTTGATCTTAATATCATCTGCAAACCCACCCAATTCACCGTTTGATTTCACTACTCGATGGCAGGGTACTTTTGGTGCAAAGGGATTTTTGTTCATTGCACTGCCAACTGCTCGATAGGCATTAGGATGGCCTATTAATTTAGCCAGTCCCGCATATGTAATTACTTTTCCTCTAGGAACTTGTTGCCTAAGGGCTTGATAACATTGTTTTTGAAAGGGGGTCACGTTAAATAAATACTCATTGCTTCATCATATTTATCTTGCGCTTTTAGCAAAAAATCACAAGCCTCTCGGACAGCGCCGTTACCGCCACTACTCTCGGTAATAATGCACGATTTTTCTTTGACAAGGTCGTGTGCATTGGCAACAGCAATCGGTAAACCAACTTTAGTCATTACCGGCAAGTCAATCACATCATCTCCCATATAGGCAATTTGTTTGGGCTCTAATGATAGTTTTGCCATTAGATCGTTATATGCCACTACTTTATCACTTTGACCTTGATAAAAATAATCAATGCCTAGGTTTTTCATGCGATGTGCTACATTGTTGGAGTTTCTAGCAGTAATCACAGCAGGCTCAATGCCGAAATCTTTGATCATTTTAATGCCGTGACCATCGAGTGAATGAAAGCGCTTGAACTCCATCCCCTCATCGGAAAAATACAAGCCACCATCGGTTAAAACCCCGTCAACATCAAAAATAATAAGCTTGATTTCTTTGGCTCGTAAGTAAGATTTATTTAATAATTGCATTTATGCATCCTCGATTTCATCCCATTTAAACGCATCGCCTGGATCAGTTTTTCTGCCAGGTGCAATGTCACTATGTCCAACAACGGCTTGAATTGGGTAGACAGACTTAAGTGATTTCAAAATTGTATTTAGTGATTGATATTGTACCGATTCATAGGCAATGTTGTCAGTACCTTCAAGTTCAATACCAATAGAAAAGTCGTTGCAATTATCTTGCCCATTAAAGCTGGAATCACCTGCATGCCAAGCACGCTTATCAAACGGTACGAACTGAATAACTAAACCATCGCGCTTGATCAATAAGTGGGCAGATACCTGCATGTCTTTAATATTTTTAAAATAAGGATGCGCGTCAAAATCTAGTTGGTTGGTAAAAAACTGTTCAATATAATCATTGTCAAACTCATTGGGTGGCAAGGATATGTTGTGGATCACCACTAGCGAAATAATATCAGTAGGCCGATTGTTTTGGTTGGCTGATGGAGATTGCTTAGCCGAACTTAGCAAGTGGTTTTTAATCATGGAGAAATTATAACCCTAATTTATCCGGTTGAAATAGCGCCCTCTTAAAAACAGTCTTGGACTGTCCTTGTTGTCAGTAAAGCTATTACGTTTGTGTAGGATATTGTTACACAGTAAGCCTTGACCAGTACGTAATAGATGTACAAAGTGGTAATCAGTCGATGCGTTTAATAATTCATCAAGGTGCTTAACAGCTTGTTTAATTTCTTCAGAATCCAGAAACTCAATATGTTTTTTGCGTTGTGTATAGCGCATAGAAAGTACATTACTGACTTCATCAATAAAAAAGATGGGGCCAGTCGAGGTTGCTCGTCTGACTTTACCATCCACCTTGTGTTCCGGGATGGTCATCACTTCTGGGTGAGTGAGTGCCTTCACGACATCTGGGTTATCTTCTCTGAGTAGCAGGTAAACCATTTGTGGATCAATCCATTCATTGATGCCACCCGTTAGGGCTGGTCTAACACAAAATAAAGAAAATGCCCTGATACGCTGATGGATAGAATTGTAGTAACCATCAGTATGCCAACCTAGATCTTTGTCAGTGTAAGGGATAAATTCACCTTGATCTTTGTTGTTGCTTTGAGTGATGTATGCCAAACCTTGGTTTTTTACAAACAAATGCTGGTCAAAATCTACTAGGCCAAATTGCGTGTTGATACTAACGATAGCATCAGCGTAATTGGATTGTTCTTTAATGTTAAAAAGCGCAAAGTTGCCTTGTTGGCATAAGCTAAGAATTTTGTCTTTTTCGGCCGTGCTGAGCTTGAAAGGGTCTTCTATCTCAACAATACAAGCATCCAGTTGGGTTGGTGCGTTGGCTAATTTACCATCTCGCCAAAATTTATAATCATCTAAGTTGTCTAATAACATTTTGAAAAATTAAAGATACAAAGCGTTTATCCAGAGACAGTATAACGAATACGCTGCAGGACAAACAACACAGTAACTTTATTTTTTAGCCGTTAATACGTTTATTAATGCTCCACTGCTGGGCAATCGACAAGAGGTTATTAAACACCCAGTAAAGCACTAATCCGGACGGGAACCACAAGAAGAAAATGGTAAATACAAATGGCAATGACATCATGATTTTTGCCTGCATTGGGTCAGGTGGCGGTGGATTCAACTTCTGTTGCACAAACATAGAAGCACCCATGATGATTGGCAAGATGTAGTAAGGATCTTGCGTTGATAGATCAGTTAGCCACCAAAATGAAGTTTGACGTAATTCTACAGTATCTAGTAGCATCCAATAAAAAGCAATAAATACCGGAATTTGCACCATGATTGGTAAACAACCGGAGGCTGGGTTGATTTTTTCTTTCTTGTATAACTCCATGGTTTTTTGACCAAGCTTTTGCTTATCGTCACCATAGGTTTCTTTGAGTTTTGTCAGTCTTGGCGATAGCTTTCTCATGCCTGCCATTGAGCGATAAGATTTTTCACTAAGTGGATAGAAAGCGAGCTTGATTAAAATGGTAATTAGGATAATTGACCAGCCCCAGCTGTTCACAAAGTCGTTGATTTTATGTATTGCCCAAGACAGCGGGTCTGCTAGTATATCAAGCCAACCATAGTCAAGCGTGTAGTTCAAGCCGGTAGCAATTTCTTCAATCTTGCCATATTCTTTAGGACCAAGGTATAGTTGGTTAGCCGCCAAGGTTGTATTAGTACCAGCACCAAGGTTTATCTGTTGATTGGCAATAGTTAGCTTGTGTAGATTATTTGTAGAACTGGCTGAAAAAACCTGTTGTTCATTTTGGCTTGGAATCCAAGCAGCGATAAAGTATTGCTGAACCATCGCCATCCAGCCGCCAATGGATTGTTGTTGCTCAAATTCATCCCAATCATCAAATTCATTTTTTTGTACCGTATGTTCTACTTTGTCGTACACAATGCCACCTGTAAAGGTCGGCATCATCATGTTAGATTGATCAATAGCATTACGTGTTAGGCGTACATAACTTTTAACTGGAATAGTTTGCTGAGAGTTGTTAGTAATCTGGTAGTCCACTTCAACGACATAACTACCTTTTTTGAAATGAAAATTCTTAGTGACCTGTATACCATTTTTACCTTGCCATGTCATAGGCACAACTAACTCATCAGCAGATAATTGATAGTTTGAGTTGGCCGAACTAAAGACAGAAAGATGAGTTGGCAATAAATCGTCACGAGAGGCAAGACCACTTTGAGCTTGGAATAATGCACCCGTTTTGTCGCTTAATAATTGAAGTTTTTCCTGACCATTAACTTCAATGGGGTATGCATTTAGAAATGCATTTTGAATGGTGCCACCTTTATGGCTGATTTCTACTGTGAGTAAATCAGTACTTACCGTAGTAAAAGCATGGGTCTCAGTGATAGTTGGGGCCGGCAGGTCAACCTCGGCCGTGTCAGTGCTAATTGTTGGGATATCAGTGTTTTGTGATGGTGAATCCAGGGTAATTTGAGTTGTGCGAATGACATTACCATCGGTATCCGTTGTACGGGTGATATTCCACTTATCCCACAGTAAGAAAATTGTTAAGAAAATTGCAATGCTTAGAAAGAATTTTTGATTATTCATAAGATGTAGGTTGTAGGTTAATGTGAGTGTTTTTTAGGTACAGGATCGAATCCGCCATCGTGCCAAGGGTGGCATTTGCCAATACGTTTAATGCTTAAATTTAAACCTTTAAAGAACCCATGTTCTTTAACAGCATCATAAGAATATTGCGAACAAGTCGGGTTGAAACGACAATTTGAACCTAAGAATGGGCTAATAAATAGTTGATAAAATTTAATGGGAATAAGCAATAAATAACGCATAATTCAGGTTATATTTTTGTTACCTTTTTAAATAAGTCTAATAATTCAGCAGATAAAACGTGGCCTCTAACAGGTTTTGATTTTCGGACCATAACTACAAAACCCCAATTATCTAAGTGTTGTTGTCCTAATCTGAACGTTTCTCTAGCAATTCGTTTGAATCTATTTCTATCAACAGCTAAGCGATAAACTTTTTTTGAAATCGCTAATCCTAAACGTGGCCTAGGCTCCTTAATAGGTTTTGCAATGACTTGCCAGTATTTGCCTTTGGCTATTTTTCCGCCTTTAAAAATATGGGCGTATTCACGAGCTTTGAGGATTCTGGCTTCACGAGTCAGCCGTAGAGACACTGTAATTAGGCAGCTAAGCGCTTACGTCCTTTTCTTCTGCGAGCATTAATTACCGCACGGCCAGATTTGGTTCTCATTCTTGATCTAAACCCATGAGTACGTTTACGTTTTAAAACACTAGGTTGGAAGGTTCTTTTCTGTTTCATAATGAATATCAGCCAATAAAATCTTGCAATTTTACCATAAACCACAATAGACCTTGTAAATAAGTATGATAATTTGTAAGAACGTTAATAACGCTTATCACCTTGCGTAACGCTAACTAAGACGAACCTAATTTGACCAGCCTTGCTTTATGCAAGAGACGCCGTTACAGGCCAATAACGCGGCTATTTATATAAAAAATGTAGACAGCACACCTCTGTGCTATTAAAATGCTTGAATTATAAAGGCCACGACAGTTGACAAAATGGTTGAAAAAAGTGGTTCAAGCCCATATATTGGAACTTGCAAACAGGGCGACAAAGGTTGGCGGCTCTGGTTATCTATTAACTAAGTGAGGTTTTATGACAAATAATATTCTTGATGTCTTAACTTATATGTTTGATTATCTGTTTGAAGAAGCAGAGCAAGACTCGTCCCATGAAATTGATGACATCGCACTAAAAGCTCACCTTTCAGACGCTGGATTTGAAGTTACTCGCATTGATAAGGCGCTAAACTGGTTAGAGAATATTGCCACTTTGCAAGATGGCAGCGTTAAGCCGTTTGCCAATACCTATGGTGGTATGCGTATTTACAGCGATGCAGAAAAATTAAAGCTAGATGCAAAATCTCGTGGTTTTTTACTGTTTATGGAAAACATGGGGCAGTTAGATGCAAATCAGCGCGAAATGATTATCGATCAAATCATGTCATTGGACGATTCTGAAGTGTCTTTAGATGATTTGAAATGGGTTGTGATGATGGTGCTGGGCAATAGTAATGATGAGGAAATTTCTGCACAATGGCTAGAGTCAATTGTATTTCTTGACGAGAATCGTACACTACAATAATGGCAAAAAATCTTGTTATTGTTGAGTCACCAGCCAAAGCAAAAACCATTGAAAAATTCCTAGGCAAGGACTATACCGTTAAATCGAGTATTGGTCATATTCGTGATATGCCCAAAAAAGACATGGGTATCGATCTTGAAAATAACTTTCAACCAACCTATGTGGTCAGTGCTGATAAGAAAAAAGTCGTTGCCGATCTGAGAAAGTCAGTTAAAACAGCTGATCAAGTTTATCTCGCGACTGATGAAGACCGCGAGGGAGAAGCGATCGCTTGGCATTTGGTGGAAGCTTTAAACTTACCGAAAGATACGCCAAGAATTGTTTTCCACGAAATTACCAAGGGCGCCATTACTGAAGCGATTATTTCGCCTAGAACGGTAGACTACCAATTGGTTGATGCGCAACAAGCCAGACGTGTGATTGATCGTTTGGTAGGGTTCGAAATTTCACCGGTTTTATGGCGTAAGATTTCTGGTGCACGTTCAGCTGGTAGAGTGCAATCACCTGTTGTTCGCCTAGTAGTTGAAAGAGAAAGAGAGATTACCAATCACGTTGCCCAAAACACGTTCAAAGTTAAAGCCGAGTTGGTGAATGACAGTGGTGAAGTGATTGACGTTAAATTGAATAAGGATTTTGCCAGTAAAGATGAAGCACTTGCTTTTACCACGGCATTATTAGACGCTAAATTAAGCGTATTAGCCATTGAGAAAAAACCATCTAAACGCTCGCCGAAGCCACCATTCATTACTTCGACCTTGCAACAAGAGGCTTCGCAAAAGTTAGGCTTTTCAGTGAAGCAAACTATGACTTTGGCGCAAAATCTATACCGTGAAGGTACCATTACTTACATGAGAACAGATTCATTCACCCTCTCAGAAACCGCCATTGAAGCAGCTGGACAAGTGATTGAGAAGGAATACGGACCAGAATATCATCAAGTTAGACGTTATAAAACTAAAGGTGCTGGCGCACAAGAAGCGCACGAGGCGATTCGCCCGACTGATTTAACCAAGCCAGCTATTTTTGGCATAGAAGATCAAGCAGCCAAACTTTACGCACTAATTTATAAACGTACACTGGCTTCACAAATGAGCGACGCTCAATTACAAAAAACACAAATTAAAACCAGTATTTCTAACCGAGACGAAGCCTTTGTTGCCAATGGCGAAGTGTTGGTATTTCCAGGTTTTTTAAGTGTTTATGATTATCTATCATCCGACGATAAACTGTTGCCAGACCTTAGTCAAAATGATGAATTGACATTAGCTAGTTTTGCCGCGAGGGAGAGTTTTTCACGTGCCAAGCCACGTTACACTGAAGCTTCTTTGGTTAAAAAAATTGAAGAAATGGGTATTGGTCGCCCTTCTACTTTTGCTACCATGGTGTCAACCGTGCAGGACAGAAACTATGTCTCTAAAGAAACGCGAGAAGGTGTGGAGCGTGCTTATCAACTCATTGAAATTGTTGATGGAAAAGTTGTTGAATCAGAGCCGGTTGAAACCACAGGTGCTGAGAAAAACAAACTATTTCCAACCAATGTGGCGTATTTGTTGAACGATTTCTTAGTTAAGAATTTTAGTAATATTGTGGATTTTGATTTTACTGCCAAATTGGAAAGTAATTTTGATACGGTGGCGACACAGGGCGTGCCTTGGCAATCTGTAGTTAAAGATTTTTATGAGCCATTCCACCAACAAATCGAATTGGCCAAAGATATTTCTAGAGAAGAAACCCACGGTATGCGTGAATTGGGTGTGGATCCAAAAAGCGGAAAGCCGGTTAGTGTCCGTTTTGGGCGCTATGGCGCGTTTGCGCAAATTGGCCATAAAGATGACGAAGAAAAACCAACCTTTGCCTCACTGCGAACTGGGCATGATATCGAAAGTATTAACCTTGATGAGGCGTTAGATTTATTCAATATGCCACGTACTGTGGGCGAGACCGAAGATGGTCAAACCATTAAAGCAAACTATGGTCGCTTTGGCCCGTATATTCAGTATGGCAAAAAATATGTCTCTTTAAAAGAAGATACACCTGAAGAAGTCACATTGGAGACGGCTCTAGTGCTGATTGCAGCGAAAGAGAAGTATGATGCCGAACGTATTATTAAAACCTTTGAAGATAGTGAAATCCAAGTACTGAATGGTCGCTTTGGCCCTTACATTTGGAATGGTAAAAAACGTGGCAAAGGTCAAAAGAACATCACCATTTCAAAGCTCTTTGGCGATAAAGAGCCAAGCGAACTCACACTAGAAGAGTGTAAAAAAGCCATTTCTGGCAAAATCAAATCTAAGACTGCTAAGCGTAAAAAGAAAGCCACAAAAAAAGCAGTTAAAAAGACCACCAAGAAAGCGTTGAAAAAATCATAGCCTTACTATCACATGGCTATTTATAAGCTTTGCGGTGTAAAATACAGGGCATTTAATTAATAACGGTAGGTTTCTATGTTGCTAATAAGTGAAGTCATAATTGCAAATCCGCAAATTGATGATTTTGAAGGCTTGGTTGTTGCACTTAAAGCCATTGCCAAAACATCAGACGAGCGTTTTTTTCAAATGGATGTTAAGCCTGATTATGGCGATACACCAGAGAATTGGGAAGACCGTTTAGAAGCAGCGTTTTACTAAAGGATAACAAATGGGATTTAAATATCTAAACAAAGATCATGATATTTTTGACGGCGATGACGGCGAAGATGTGTACGCTAATGAGGAGCAGCTACAGTCGAGATTAGAATATTTTGAAGCACAACTGGCGGGCTTAAGTGAGGGCTCACCGGTTGAAGATAGAATTAAAAATTTATTAGAAATCGGCCGTATTCAGGTTGAGCGCTATAAAGGTTCTGATGCTTGGGAAAAGGCTTTTACCGCCTTTAATCTAGCGCAGGAAGATGAGCTTTGGGAGCTAGCTGTTGAGGCTTGTGACGTGATGTTTTTATCTGAGGGGCCAGATGCTTTAGTCGCACTTGGACATGCATTATGGTTAGGCATTACTTTTCCAATCGACCCAGAAATTACCGTGGCAATGCTACAGCATTTGGTTGAAGAATCTCCAGAAGAGGCAGATACCAGAGCGGTAGCGGCAGCGGCAGCGCATTACGTTACTTCAATGCGTTGTGGTGAAGACGACGACCTAACGTTTTTTACGTCGCAAATGTTAGCCAGTGTTGCTGATAAACACTCACATATTACTGACCAATCTACTTTTGATGTATGGCATAGAACTTTGGAATTAGACAAACCAGAGGTATTTTTAAAGAAATTATCGGGTGCAATTGACCAGTTGGTCGATAATAAATGGTGGGTTGACCGCGATAAAATTAAAGCTAAACTAGATAATGAAACCACGCATTAAATGAAAATTAAAATTTGCGGAATCACCCAAGCTGATAATGCACGAGAGGTGGCACTTCTCGGTATAGACGCAGTCGGTCTGGTGTTTTATGAACAATCACCACGTCATGTTGATGTTGAATCAGCTATACAAGTCGTTAATGCACTGCCGCCATTTATTAACCGTGTGGGTTTGTTTGTGAATGCAGATTCTGGTTTTATCGATGAAGTGTTGTGTGAAGTGCCAATTGACACCTTGCAATTTCATGGCGATGAATCTGTGATTGAGTGCACTCAGTACGGCATGCCATTTATTAAAGCTCTACGTGTGAATGAAAATACCAATATCGCCAAAATGGCCGATGACTATCATCAAGCCAGTGGATTACTGTTAGATGCGTTTAATAAAGACGCTTACGGTGGTACTGGCGAGCAATTTGACTGGTCACTGGCCAAGGTCGATATTGACCTACCTATAATTCTAGCAGGTGGTCTTAACCCAGATACAGTTGCTGATGCGATTGCTCAGGTTAATCCATATGCAGTTGATGTGTCAAGTGGCGTGGAAAGTGAGCCGGGTATTAAAGATATTGTTAAAATACAACAATTTATACACAAGGTACGTTCATGAGTTATTCATTGCCAGACGACAAAGGCCATTTCGAGCAATATGGCGGTGTTTTTATTGCAGAAACTCTAATGACAGCTGTAACTGAACTCAAGAATGCCTACGAGAAATATAAAGATGATAAAGATTTTATAGCTGAGTTTGAATTTGATCTTGAGCATTATGTCGGACGTACCACGCCACTTTATCATGCTGAAAATCTCAGTAAAAAAATAGGCGGCGCACAGATTTATCTGAAACGTGAAGACCTCAATCACACCGGTGCTCACAAAGTCAACAACACTATTGGGCAAGCATTATTGGCTAAGCGTATGGGTAAAACGCGCATTATTGCTGAAACTGGTGCCGGTCAACACGGTGTTGCCACTGCAACTGTAGCCGCTCGTTTAGGTTTAGAATGTATTGTCTATATGGGCGAGGTCGACGTGGCCCGTCAGGCACTAAATGTGTTCCGTATGAAATTATTGGGTGCCACGGTAGTACCGGTCACCTCTGGATCGAAAACCTTAAAGGATGCATTGAATGAAGCGATGCGTGACTGGGTAACCAACATTGACGACACTTTTTACATTATCGGTACCGTGGCAGGCCCACATCCGTATCCGATGATGGTGCGTGATTTTCAAAGCGTGATTGGTAAAGAAGCAAAAGTTCAATTCGCTGATCAGGTAGGTGGTTTGCCTGATGCACTGGTTGCTTGTGTCGGTGGCGGATCCAATGCGATTGGCCTATTCTATCCGTTTATTGACGACGAATCAGTGGCAATGTATGGTGTTGAGGCGGCAGGTTATGGTCTTGATAAGGGTGGCGAAGCACATGCTGCACCATTATGCGCTGGCAGTGTCGGTGTACTACACGGCAACCGTACATACTTAATGGAAGATGAAAATGGCCAAATTATTGAAGGTCATTCAATCTCAGCAGGTTTGGATTATCCAGGCGTTGGGCCAGAACATGCTTACTTAAAGGATTCTGGCAGGGCACAGTATTTCGCTATTACTGATGATGAGGCATTAGCTGCATTCCATACACTGACTAGAGTTGAGGGCATCCTGCCGGCGCTAGAATCTTCTCATGCAGTAGCCTATGGCATCAAGCTTGCGCAAGAATTGGGCAAAGATAAAAATATCATTATTAACCTTTCTGGTCGTGGCGATAAAGATATTCATACGATTGCTGAAATCGAAGGCATCGAGTTCTAAAGGACGTTAATTTCTATTTATTACGTCATTTCTCACTATAAATTAATAAAAATTAGCTAATTTTTACAATATTAGCTAGAAATCACTAGTTTTTAATCAATTTTTAGTTAAAAACGTGTATTTTTATCGATTTTATGCAGTTCTTCGTATAATTTAGGCTAAAGATTGCTATTTCTTAACCGGGCGTTCCCAGTTCTTCATGGTGGTTTGTTTGGAACGGCTGAATGTTAATTGACCATCTGGCGTATCTTTAGTAATGGTAGAGCCGGCGCCAATCGTAGCATTTTTGCCAATGGTAACTGGAGCGATGAGTTGGGAGTCTGAGCCTATGAATGCGCCATCGCCAATAATAGTTTGGTGTTTGTTAGCGCCATCATAATTACAAGTAATCACGCCAGCACCGATGTTGACATCTTCACCAAGCGTGGAATCTCCCACGTAACTAAGGTGAGAAACCTTTGATCCCTTACCGATGGTGGACTTTTTCACTTCAACAAAATTACCAATTTTGGCATTTTCTCCAATGTTGGCCCCTGGTCGAATTCGAGCAAATGGGCCGATGGTTGCACCGTGGTTAATACTAGCGTCTTCAATGACAGAGTTTGGCAAAATAGATACATTATCACCGATTTTAGTGTTTTTTATTATACAGTTAGGTGCAATTGTCGTATTATCACCTAACGTTACTTTGCCTTCAATAAGCACATTAACATCAATTTCACAGTCTTGCCCGAAGCTGATTGTGCCTCGACAATCAAAGCGATTCGGGTCTTTTAAGGTTAAACCCTGCTGCATAAATTTTGTTGCTTGATTTTGCTGAAAGGTCCTTTCCAACTCTGCTAATTGCACTTTATCGTTCACACCTGCTACCTCAAATTCGTTTTTTGTGATGACTGAGGCAATGATTTTGCCATCGTTGACTGCCATCTCAATAATATCGGTTAAGTAAAGTTCCCCTTGCGCATTGTTTGAATCTAGTCTGCCAAGGTAAGTTTTTAATAAGCCACTATTCAACGCCATAATACCGGTATTCACTTCGCAAATTGTGAGTTGTTCATCATTGGCATCCTTTTGTTCGACAATGGCTTGGATTTGATTGTTATGACGAACGATACGACCATAGCCTACTGGGTTATCTAGTACGACCGAGAGTAATGAAATACTACTTTGCTGTGCTTGAGAGATTAGATCGTCTAAAGTGGATTTTTCGATTAGTGGCACATCGCCATACAATATTAATGAGAGTGAATCATCGTCAATATGTGGCATTGCCTGCGCCACAGCGTGCCCCGTGCCAAGTTGTTCGGCTTGTTCCACCCAGTTAATCGTGTCATCATTAATCGTATTACGCACTTGGTCGCCACCAAAGCCATAAACAACGTGAACTTGAGAACAGAGCCGTTGCGCTTGGGTCAATACATGACCTAGAAGTGTCTTATCTGAGAGTGTTTGCAGCACTTTGGGCTTGGACGAATTCATGCGTGTGCCTTTACCCGCTGCAAGAATAATGCCGTGAATATGACTCATAGTAATACTTTAGAAGTCTTCAACGACAGGGTTTTGATTGAGATAGGTCTGTGTAATGCCTGGCACGATAAAACTGATGGTACCGGTAACTTGACCATCTTTGCTCCCTACACGGTAAGTCGCAGCACGCATTTTAATAGGCGCATCTTTAAACACTTCGGAAAAATTATGCGCTTTGCGTGATTGTGTTTTAAATTCATCTTTGCTGATAAAAGTGTATTTAATGTTGTGTTTTTGATAGGCTTCATTTTCGAAATCGGCAATCATTTTGGTGAAGTCTTTTTTAGCAAAAGTGTTGGCGCTGATTTCGATAATATCTAAACGTTCTTTGTCATTTTCAATTAATACCAAGTCAAACTGTGTTTTAAGTACGTAAAACATTTTTTTAATCTTGCTAACATCGTCCAACGGCATCATGAGTACGATAGAGACTAAGCGGTCATTTAAAAAACGAAAGGCAATTTCTGCGTTTTCACCTGACAAAAAGTGATCTTGCATACACAGTGTGCCTTGTTCGTATTTAGCTGCGCAATCTTCTAGTTTGTGTACTTTTTGTAAATAAGCCTTGGGCATGCCAACGATGTACTGCTTGTACAAACGGATTTGGTCGGCAGCGGCAGCAATGCTAGAGGTGCTAAGCAATAAAAACAAACCAAGTAGCGTTAAACGTTTCATATATTTTCGACGTATTTAATTGGTTAATATTGTAAACAATTTGATTATGGTTGAGCATATAAATACAATAAAATCGATCTATTATGAGTGATGCTTGTTATCATTGTGGACTGCCTGTTACTAATGGCAATAGAGTCACGACAAAAATTAAAGATATTCAACAAGATTTTTGTTGTACGGGTTGTGCCAGTGTGTGTCAAACTATCCATGACAGTGGCCTAAGTGCTTTTTATGACCAGCAAACCACTTCATTATTGCCTGCAGTTGATCTGGAATATCCACTTGAATATTACGACGCAGCAGCGTTTCAACAGCCTTTTTTAGAAGCCTCAGATAAGCATACAAAAACTGTCACCTTAATCAGTGACACCATTCATTGCGCTGCTTGTGTGTGGCTCATTGAACGAGCAATCAACATACTTGACGGCATAGTTTGGGTGCGGGTCAATTTAACTGATAAGCGTATTAGAGTTCGTTGGATGGAGAATGAAATCAATCTTTCTGTCATCATGCAAAAGCTGGCCGACCTAGGTTATGCAGCCATGCCCTACGAGCAAAATATTGCCGAAATTGAACAACAACGTAAAAATAAAGCCATGCTTTATCGTATTGGCTTTGCCGGGTTTACAATGATGAATTTATTGTGGATATCGGTGGCGATGTACACTGGCGCTAGCGGTGGCAAGTATTATCAGTTTTTCCAATGGCTCGGATTTGCGCTAGCAACGCCAACTTTGTTTTATGCTGGTTATCCTTTTTTAAAAAATGCCTATTTGGGCGTTAAGAATCGGTTTATGAATATGGATGTGCCCATCAGTATTGGCGCATTGGTGACATACTTTTATTCAGTATATGTGCTGTTAGGCTTCTCCACTAAGGGTGAAGTATATTTTGATACAGTAGTTAATTTTATTTTTGTGATTTTAATTGGTCGTTACCTTGAAGCTTCTAGTAAAAAATCGGCGTTATCAGCCTCAACAAGCTTACAGCAACTGCAGCCTAAAATCGCGCTAGTGAAATCAGGTAGTGAGCAGGTGATTAAACCCATTGGTGTTATTGCCATTGGCGATATTGTCTTAGTTAAGCCGGGCGAGCGTATTGCCATAGACGGTATTGTGCGCTCAGGTAATACTCAGGTTGATGAGTCTTTACTCAGTGGAGAATCACTACCTATTGATAAAGGTGTGGGAGATAGCATTTTTGCTGGCACAATCAATGCTAATGGCAGTCTTGAAGTTGAAGTGACTCAACTGAGTAAGCGTTCGGCGCTGAGTCAAATTGTTGACTTGGTTGAAAATACCCGAGCAAGCAAAAGCCGTATTGTGTGTACTATTGACAAGATTATCCCTTACTTTGTTTGGATCACGCTTCTACTGGCAAGTATTACGTTTATTTATTGGTCCCAACAAGATTTTGATTTAGCACTACTTAGTGCCACAAGCGTGTTGATTATTACTTGCCCATGTGCGTTTGGTTTGGCCACACCCATGAGTATTGCAGTAGCTAGTGGTGCTGCAGCCAAGCGCAATATACTCATTAAAAATGGTGATGCGTTGGAGGTGTTGAGTAAAGTTAAGCATGTGGTGTTTGACAAAACTGGCACACTGACTCTGGGCGCGCCACGTGTGGATGGTGTTGTTAGTAACATAGACAAGCACGCAATGCTCAGTATCATGAGCGCTATTGAAAGGCATTCCGAACACCCGCTGGCCAAGGCAATCGTTGACTATACCTCTCAAAGCGGTGCTAAAAAGAGTGCAGGTGGGGATAACTTAGTAGCCAGTGAGTTTGAGATGTCGCCAGGTTTGGGCGTGTCAGCCATAGTTGGAAATAAGCGCTATTGGGTCGGTAGCTTGAGCTATCTTAAAACACATAAACATGCCGAGTTTGCTGAGCAGGCAAGCGTACTAGAACATCAAGGCCACACTTGTATTTGGTGTGCGGATGAGCAAGGTATTCTGGGGTTTGTCTCACTCAGTGATCGCATCAAAGAGGACGCTCAGTCGATAGTAGAACAACTTAAACAAATGGGTAAAACCATCACCATGCTCAGTGGTGATAGCATGCAGGTAGCGCAATCAGTAGCCAATCAAATTGGGATTGATCAAGTCATTGCCCAAGTATTACCAGGTGATAAGGCGCAACATGTGAAAAATTTACAACAAGAGGGGTTAGTGCTGATGGTTGGTGATGGTATTAATGACGCACCTGCGCTGACTCAGGCCGATGTGAGTATCGCCATTGGTTCTGGTGCTGATGTATCCGTAGCAAGTGCCGACGTGGTGATTTTGAAAAAGTTATTAACCCCCATTGTTGAGGCAATTGCGTTATCAAAGCGCACCCAAGCCACAATTAAGCAAAATATTGTTTTTGCCTTATTTTATAATGCACTGATGGTGCCACTGGCAATGATGGCAAAGGTAACACCACTGTTTGCTGCTATTGTGATGCCAATTAGTTCTATCATTGTGATTGCTAATGCTGCTAGGTTAAGAAAAAATCAAGAATAATGCACAAGAATAGTATATAATGCATCCTCTTTGAGATTTACATAAACGTTATAGAAATGAAAACAGAAATTCACCCTAATTATGACACTGTGACAGTAGTATGTTCATGTGGCAACTCTTTTGAGACTCGCTCAACAATAGGTAAAGAAAATTTAAATTTAGATGTATGCTCTAGCTGTCATCCTTTTTACACAGGTAAGCAAAAAATTATGGATACTGCAGGCCGTGTTGAGAAATTTAAATCACGTTATGCTTCATTTAAAAGGTAAGCATCAGGAATTCAATAAAAAAGCCACGAAAGTGGCTTTTTTTATGTCTGACTTTTACTGGTATAACGCAAAAAATCGTTATAATTGTCCCAGTTAAAATTATTATTAAAAATTATGTCCAGCGACTATATCAACGCCCTATTAAAGAAACCAACTACACGTACTCCTATTTGGGTGATGCGCCAAGCAGGCCGTTATTTGCCAGAGTATCGTGCCACTAGAAAAAAAGCGGGCGATTTTTTAACCCTATGTAAGTCGCCAGAGTTGGCTTGTGAAGTCACCATGCAACCCCTTGATCGTTTTGATTTGGATGCGGCGATTTTATTCTCAGATATTCTGACCATTCCTGATGCAATGGGCTTGGGACTGTATTTTTCCGAGGGCGAAGGGCCAAAATTTTCTAAACCTTTATCGACATTGGTAGACATTGAGAACTTAACTAAACCAAACGTGGGCGATGAATTGGCCTATGTGACTGATGCAGTTTCGGTGATTAAAAAGTCACTTAATGGCAAAGTGCCGCTGATTGGATTCACCGGTAGTCCGTGGACACTAGCTACTTATATGGTTGAAGGCGGTTCGAGCAAAAACTTTGCTAAAGTTAAAGGTTTGATGTACGAAAACCCAACACACATGCACCAGTTACTCGATAAATTAGCTGATACGATTATTGATTACCTGAACGGTCAAATTGAAGCTGGCGCTGACTCGGTGATGGTGTTTGATACTTGGGGCGGATTGCTAAATCAAGAAAGCTATGAGAACTTTTCGCTTAGATATATGACCAAAATCGTGGCCGGCATTAAGCGTG
Source organism: Piscirickettsiaceae bacterium (assembly GCA_012963565.1). Lineage (GTDB taxonomy): Bacteria > Pseudomonadota > Gammaproteobacteria > PS1 > Pseudothioglobaceae > Thioglobus_C. The sequence continues at coordinate 3,370 of DTVJ01000064.1, read as the reverse complement.
AGCATGAAGGCAAAACCATTCCAGTCACTCTATTTACCAAAGGCGGCGCCATGTGGTTAGAGCAAATAGCAGACAGCGGTTGTGATGGCGTGGCACTTGATTGGACAGTTGAGTTGGGTGATGCTCAATCTCGTATTGGCAACAAGGTAGCATTGCAAGGCAATCTTGATCCTTGTGTATTGTATGCTTCTCCTGCAAGAATTCGCGAAGAGGTGAAAAAAGTATTATCACAATTTGATGGCGATACTGGTCATGTGTTTAACTTGGGTCATGGTATCTCGCCAGATGTGAATCCTGAGCACATGAAAGTACTGGTTGATAGTGTGCACGAATTTAGCGCAAGATAATCATTATGTCACGACTAAGTACAACTTTTAATCAATTCAAGCAAACTGGTACTAAGGCATTTATTCCGTTTATTACAGCGGGCGATAGTGGTCTAGACAACACCTATGCTTTGATGCAAACCCTAGTTGAAAATGGTGCCGATGTGATTGAGCTAGGCGTACCATTTTCTGATCCGATGGCTGATGGCCCGGTGATTGCCAAATCGCACGAACGTGCAGTAGCCGATGGAGTGAGCTTGCATGATGTACTAGATTTGGTCAAAAAATTTAGACAAACCAATGACACAACCGCTGTTGTACTGATGGGTTATCTTAACCCGATTGAAGTATTCGGCTATCAAGCTTTTGCAGATGCGGCTAGTCAAAGCGGTGTTGATGGTGTGCTGGTAGTGGATATGCCACCTGAAGAAGCGCACGATTTAAAGCAATGTTTAGATACTGTGAATATTGATTTTATTTTCTTAGTGGCACCAACCACAACCGATGATCGTTTAGAATTTTTGGCAAGTATTGCTTCGGGCTTTGTTTATTTTGTTTCATTAAAAGGCGTAACTGGTGCAGGTCATTTGGATATTGATTTGGTTAATGCCAACATGAAAAGAATTCGTAAATTTATTGACTTACCAGTAGGTGTTGGCTTTGGTATTAAAGATGCAAATACCGCCAAAGCAGTTTCAGTATTAGCCGATGCTGTGATTGTAGGTTCGTCATTGGTATCGTTTGTTGAACAGTACGCTACAGATAAGGATAAAATGTTAGCAAGTGTTGGAGCATTATCAGCTGAAATATCAGCTGCTATAAAATAAAGGATCTATTATGAGTTGGCTAGAAAAAATCTTACCCTCGATTACTAATGTAGTTAAGAAGAACATTCCTGAAGGTCTGTGGAGTAAGTGCCCTAAATGTGAATCTACTTTATATGAGGAAGAGCTGAAACAACTCACCTATGTATGTCCAAATTGTGATCATCATATGCGTATTTCAGCCAGAGTGCGTATTGAAAACTTTCTAGATGCTAATGCTCAAGAAGAAATTGCAGTTAATCTAGTCGCAGTTGACCCGCTAAAATTTAAAGACCAAAAGAGGTACAAAGATCGCTATTCTCAAGCGCAAAAAAATACTGGTGAAAAAGATGCATTAGTGGTTAAAAAAGGAACACTTAATGGCATGCCAGTTGTTGTTGCAGCGTTTGAATTTAAGTTTATGGGTGGCTCCATGGGTTCTGTTGTGGGTGAGAAATTTGTTCGCGCTGCACAAGAGAGCATCAGGACCAATTCACCACTGATTTGTTTTTCTGCTTCTGGCGGTGCGCGTATGCAAGAAGGCTTATTTTCACTTATGCAAATGTCTAAAACAGCACTGATCTTAAAATTATTAAGTGATAAGAAAATTCCTTTTTTCTCTATTTTAACCGACCCAACCATGGGCGGTGTTTCTGCCAGTTTTGCCATGTTGGGCGATATTCATATTGCTGAGCCAAACGCACTGATTGGTTTTGCCGGCCCGAGAGTGGTCGAGCAAACTGTACGTGAGACTTTGCCTGAAGGCTTTCAACGCAGTGAATTCTTACTAGAGAAGGGCGCTATTGATATGATTGTACATCGCCGAGATCTGCGCGATAAAGTGCATCAATTGTTACAAGCTTTGCATGGCTAAATATAAATTGTTGTACAAACTCACACATGCAAATGGTGCGTTAGTTGACGAATCGCTTGATACACCCCTTGAATTTGAACTTGGCGATGGACAACTTGATCCATGTTTAGAGTCTTGTATCGAAGAGGCTAAAGTCGGCAAGTTGCAAACTTTTTTACTGAGTTATGACCAGGCTTTTGGTCCGGTTCATGATGAGGCCGTACAAGTGATGAAACGTTCAGATTTCCCCAAAAAGATGGCTATCGAGTTAGATGCTGCCGTTGAGTTCGAGACACCAACGGGCGATTCTTACGTTGGCTGTATTGATAAAATTAAGGGCGATGATATTACCGTTAATTTCAACCACCCCCTAGCTGGCTGCGATGTATCATTCCAAGTAGAAATACTCGAGAAAAATTAATGAAAGTTTTATTAGCCAACCCACGAGGATTTTGTGCAGGCGTTGATCGTGCTATTGAAATTGTCGATCGTGCGCTCGAGTTGCATGGTGCGCCTATTTATGTGCGTCATGAAGTGGTACATAATAAATTTGTGGTGGATAATCTAAAAGCCAAAGGCGCTATTTTTGTTGAAGAGATTACAGAGGTGCCATCAGGTAAAGTGGTGGTTTTTAGTGCACATGGCGTGTCTCAAGCTGTGCGTCAACAAGCTGAAGCGATCGGTGCGATTATTTATGATGCGACTTGTCCATTAGTGACCAAAGTACATAAAGAGGTCACGCGTAAACAAAAACAAAATCATAAAGTTATCCTCATTGGTCATAAGGGCCACCCTGAGGTTGAGGGCACGTTAGGACAGTCTAGTGTTGGGCAAACGGTGCAGCTGGTTGAAACCGTGGCAGATGTAGACACTATAGAAGTATCAGACAATGAGAGCCTCTCCTACACCACGCAAACAACATTATCAGTAGACGATACACAACAAATTGTAGATGCGCTTAAAACAAAGTTTCCCGAAATTAAGTCCCCTAAAAAAGATGACATTTGTTATGCCACACAAAATAGACAAGATGCGGTTAAAATCCTAATGCAAGATTCGGATGTTCTGTTGGTGTTAGGCTCTAGCAACTCATCTAATTCAAATCGTTTGCGAGAGATCGCGGAAAAAATGCACAAAAGAGCTTATCTAATTGATGGTGCTAATGAAATCGAATCTAGCTGGTTAGATGGCGCCAATATCGTCGGGGTAACCGCCGGCGCCTCAGCACCTGAAGTATTAGTACAAGAGGTGATTAACTATTTATATGATTATGGCGCAACACAAGTGATTGAAGTCAGTGGTGTTGAGGAGAATGTACACTTTCCTGTGCCAGAACAATTAAGATAAGGAAAAATATTATGTCAAAAACAGCGTTAATTTGTGGCTCG
>DTVJ01000063.1 GCA_012963565.1 Piscirickettsiaceae bacterium | reverse complement strand
AAATTTGAAACATTCCCCAGCTAACCCAACTATATAGAGGTGGTTGAGGTATTGGGTAGCCTAAAAGTAATTCTTGAGAAAGTCGAATCTGTTCAGCATCATCAACTTGAAGTGTTTGGCTAAAGAACAGTCGAATAAATACATGCACTACAAGGTAGGCTGTAAGTAATATGCCTATTTTATTTTCCATCTTCATAACATTTATTATCCATAGTTAGGAGTAATTCATAGGTATGATTAATCGGTCGAACTTAAATTCTAATTTGGTTAACTAATTTATGCAATCTATTAGTGTTATTATTATTACGCTTAATGAATCATTAAAGATACAAGCATGCCTTGAATCAGTAAAGTGGGCAGATGAAATTATCATTGTAGACTCAGGCAGTATTGATAATACTGTAGAGATTTGCAATCAATATACAAACAAAGTGTATGTGACAGATTGGCCTGGATTCGGCCCTCAAAAAAACCGAGCATTAGCTCATGCAACCTGTGACTGGGTGCTCTCAATAGATGCTGATGAGTGTGTTACACCGGAATTAAAAGAAGAGATTCAAGGTGTAGTATCTGATAATAATTTTGAAATTTATGATATCCCAAGACTCTCGTCATTTTGTGGTAAATATCTACACCACGGTGGTTGGCGACCTGACTATGTCGCTCGTTTATTTAAAAGAGAGTCTGCGTCATTTTCGAGTGATTTAGTGCATGAACGCCTTGTCTTTGAAACAAAAAAAGGAAAATTAAAAGAGTCATTAACACATACTTCAATTGATGATTTAGATTCAATGCTATCTAAGGTTAACGCTTATTCAACAGCAGGAACACAACGTATATTAGACAAAGGGAAGCAAGTTGGGCTTTTTAGTGCATTATCACATGGTTTTTGGATATTCTTTCGAACGTATTTTCTTCGTCTAGGATTTTTAGATGGCAAAGAAGGGTTTGTTATGGCTGTTTCAGCTGGAGAAAATACTTATTATCGCTATTTGAAAGCTCATTATCTACAAAACCCTAAACCATAATGTCACATAATTTTAGCGCAGTAGTGGTAAATTATAATGGTGCAGATTTTTTAATAGATGCTGTAACTTCGTTATTAGCTGCAGGCATAATTTCTAATAAAATCATTGTGGTTGATAATGGCAGTGGAGACAATTCTATGCAAGACTTGTTGTTAAAGTATCCAGAGGTATTATTAGTGGAGATTGGGTGTAATGCTGGATTTGCAACTGCTGTCAATAGAGGTCTAGATTTAGTTACTACTAAATACGCCTTATTATTCAATAATGATGCTTTGCTTAATGGTAATGCATTATGTGAATTTGAGCGTATCTTTAAAGATAAACCAAAGGCTGCTATCTTGGGCGCAAAGTTGCTAAACCCTGACGGGACATTGCAAAATTCAATTGCAGAATTTCCACATATTTTTCAAGAAATTATTAAAATTAATAAGTATCGTGGCACTAACTTTGATCAAGTGACCAAAGTTGAGTCGGTAATAGGCGCTTGTTTGGCGGTAAGGATGGAAGCGCTCCAAATAGTTGGAAAGCTCGATGAAGATTTCTTCTTTTTCTTAGAAGAAACAGAGTTTTGCTTAAGGACTACAAATATGGGATACGGTGTCTATTATGTTCCAGCGGCAGTTGCAACACATGCCCAAGGTGGAACAGCCAATAAATTTAAATCACTAGCCAGAATTGAATTTCAGCGTTCTAAATTAATTTATTATAAAAAAACAAAAGGTATTATAGTATGGGCCATAGTGTCGTTGCTATTAGTTATAAAGTCATTAGTGAATTTTGTTTCTAATTTAATTGCCTTTTTGCTTTCTGCAGGCTTAAATAAAAAGTTCAAGATGAAAACAGCAGGCTATTTTAAAATATTGCTATGGCATATGCTGTTTAGGCCTAACAGTTGGGGTCTGCCCAATAAATGCCGCTAAATTTACATAGTTTATCAAACAATAGGATTGTCATGCCCACTTCTCAAGATATAGATTATTCCATCACCTTTGCTTGTTACAATTCAGTTGAGTATACAAAAAAATGTATTGACAGTATGATTAAGAACGGAGATGACTTAAGTCGTTTAGCGATTGTTGACAATGGCTCTACTGATGGCACTCAAGAGTATTTGCAGTCGTTACCTCTGGGTGATCTTATTCTTAATAAGTCTAATCTTGGTTGTGGCGTGGCGTGGAATCAAGGCACTATGGCGCATACTATAATACCTTTTGTTTTTTTATAATAAATTAATTTAG
>DTVJ01000062.1:426-2280 GCA_012963565.1 Piscirickettsiaceae bacterium | reverse complement strand
CATGACTATTCTTATTTTTAATATCTAAAGCAACATCTTTTTTTCTGGCACTGCTCTTATTGTTTAAATAACCAATAATAGATTTTGGTTTACATAGCTTTGCTAACTTCCAGTCTCTAACTCTCTCACTTGCAGAGGCAATAATTACATGATCAAATTTTGATCTACGCAAGCGTAAAATCATTTTAAATTTTTTAAAAAATACTATAAACAATGACACATTACTTTCTTTATGTTTTGCTTTTGTGTAAACCTCGATCTTGTCAATATCTGGGTTGTTTGCTATTACATCGCGATTGTAACTATTAACCAATAGTGTTACATTGCAATCGGGATATGTGTTTTTTAACGCTCTAATTGAAGGTGTGACGCATAATAGATCGCCAATATTATCTCTGCGTATAACAAGAATTTTTTGATTAATTTTAGTCATCATTTATTAATAAAAAACCTTACTAATTATTAGCAAGAGAGTTGATAGAAATTAAAAAAATATTCATTTTACTATTGGCAGATATCTAAGTATGCTAACTCAAATCAGTGGCCTGTATATATAATTTGTGTATTCTCTCAACCATTGATTGATCTGAGTAGTTATTATGTACAACCTCTTTACCTTTATCCGCATACCTTGATAATAATTCCTGATCTTTTATTAACTCAATAATAGCATTTGACAACCCTTCAGCATCCCTTGGGCTAACAACTAAGCCACACGAATTACCTTCTAAAACATCTCTTACTCCTCCAACGTCTGTAGCTATAACAGGCAATCCAGCGGCCATAGCTGTTAACATCGCAAGAGATAGACCTTCCCACAAAGACGGCATGACAAAAATATTGATAGCAGGAAATATATCCCCCAAATCTGTTCTAGTTCCTAAAAAAATAACTTGAGACTCTAGTGACAACTCTGCAACTTGACTCTCTAATTCATTGCGTAAACGACCATCTCCTACAATTAGCAACTTTAGATTGTAATTCTTCTGCTGCAAAATAGCTAGCGCATTAATTAAGAAAGCATGTCCTTTTTGCTCTTCTAATCTACCGATAGTTCCGAGAACAAGGTCATCATTACTAAGTCCAAGGTTTTTACGCGCACTCTCACGACTGAAGTTGGTTTGAATTGAAGAAAGGTTAATAGAGTTAGGTATTGTGTGAATTAATTTGTCTGGAGCGCGGTCATATTTAATAACATCTTTTTTAATATCATCAGAGCCCACAATTATTGCAGATGTGTACTTTAGTAAATACCTATTGATCAACCTCCTGTGGATCTTTTTCTGCTTATTGTATGTATTATGTATAGATATTATTGCAGGTATGTTTTCTCTTTTTGCAGCAAAACGTGAATATAAGTTAGAATGGTAAAGTTGTCCGTGTATAAGATCAACATTATATTTTCTTATAATATTACACAAATCGTCCACTACGCTACTATCCCAACCATTCTTATGTAACTTATTAAGTACAATAATTTTATGGCCATCTTGTTCTAGCTTTTCACCGATCTCTCCTTTATCGCAAATACAACAAATTATTGATTTGATATTACTATCAAAGTTGCTTACCATGCTTGCTAACAATTGTTCTGCACCACCCACAGGCAAAGTAACAAAAACATGTAGAACTGTAATATTTTTCATACTTGTTAGAAACTAAAATTACACATCATTTTTTTTACGATAGTCTTTTATAAAAAGCTTCATGCCATCATAAATATTCAATGGCTCATAATTTAGTTCAGACCTTAAATATTTAATATTAAATCTTATGTGTGTTGCGTCTACCGCTCTGTTGTCGAGAAAAGCTAGAACAAGATGGCCATAAAATTATTGTACTTAATAAGTTACA
>DTVJ01000062.1:0-416 GCA_012963565.1 Piscirickettsiaceae bacterium | reverse complement strand
TGACTTTTAACACTGGCAATGTTTAATATTTTATTATTAATACCTTGGGATATAATCTTATTTATAGCTATACACAAATCTGATACATGGATAAAATCTCTCGTTTGCTTTCCTGACCCCCATATTTCAATAGTTTTATTATCTAATATTTTTCCTATTGCTACCTCAATAAAGCCTTGAGTTTCATCTATATTTTGAAGCTTGCCATACACGTTAGATGGCCTAACTATCACATATTCTAACTTTAATAACCTAGACAAAAATAAAATATATTGCTCAATTAACAACTTAGAAAAACCATAATAATTTATTGGCTCAAGCTCCGACTCTTCTGTAATTAAATCACTTTGATTGCCATAAATAGTTCCACCAGATGAGAGGAATATTACTTTTATACTTTTATTTGAGAACAAATC
>DTVJ01000061.1 GCA_012963565.1 Piscirickettsiaceae bacterium | reverse complement strand
GACCCATGCCTTGACCCATGCCTTGACCCATGCCTTGACCGGAGTTCATATTATCCATAAACGTTTGTCTTTCTTGAGTTGACATAAGTTCCATATTATTCTGAGTTTCTTCTCTAAAGTTCATACGATCTGTAGGAGAAAATGACTGAAACAAAGCATCTCTACTCGTGTGATTCTCATGTACATGCGTAAGGTCATCTGTTACGTGTGCCTGTGTTGCCTGAGTAGTAAAAATTAATGTTGATATTGCTAAAATACTGTTTATTTTTTTCATATTGTACTCCATTTGTTTTACAAATTAATGGCCGTGTTGATCAGCATGATCGTGAGGCGATTCTATTTTTGTCAATTGTATTAAAGATAATGATTGTATGTAGTTTACTATAGCCCAAATATCTCTTTGTTTAATCTTATCTTTCCAAGCAGGCATTGCTCCCCTTCCATTAGCAATTTTCCAAGCAAAGTCACCATCCGGATGCATTTTAGACATCATTCTTAAATTGCTAGGCTTTGGGCTTAACACCTTTGCCAAAGGACCATTCCCATCAGCTTTAACACCATGACAACTGACGCAGCTATTCATAAAAATAGCCTGGCCTTTGCTAACCGATTGTTTATTTGCTATAGTAGGATTAATTGTTTCTTTTGCATAAGCAGGTGATTCCCAATGTTGAGACTTGTGACTGTGTTGACCACCACCTATACCAGCCATAGATGTATTAGTCAGGGTAAACATAGTTAGGGCTGTTATATATATATATTTCATGTTATTTTCTCCAAAAATTTAATCAAATTAAAAAGTGTCGCAAATTATATAAATGTAATGATTAATATACAATTAGTATAAGTACTCACTTATATACGTATAAGTACTTATAATCAAAGGTAATTTCTAGAAAGTTTCTAAGACCTGAGATTCGGTAGGAATATTATAGTTGTGTATGAAGTAAGTATATTATTAAATAATAATATACTACGAAATTTATAAAAGATCAATTTTTGCTAAAAACGGAAGCTTTATTCAAGCAAATAAATGAATTAAATCACAGAAAATAAGCCTGTAAATCGTTTAAAAAATCAAAGCCTTTTTTAGTGGGTTCAATTTTGGTTTTACTAATTTTAAGCAAACCGATTGATTGTGCTTTTTGTAATTGTGTTCTTATTGTATCAATTGATTGTCCCGTTCTATCCGTAAACAACTTCGAATTAAACCCCTGCTTTAATCGTAAAGCATTAAGCATAAATTCGAATGATAGGTTATTAACCAATTCTATAGATTCTTTCTGATTATCAATATAATCCTTAGGAGATTTAGGTTTAATAGTTCTAAGTATTTGGCCAGTATCAATGTTGGTGATTTTTCCATGTGCGCCTGCTCCAATTCCAAGATAGTCGCCAAATTGCCAATAATTCAAATTGTGTATAGAAGAACTTTTTCCGTAAGCTGAAACTTCATATTGAACAAAACCATTTTTTTCTAATAATGCTGCACCTTGTTTTCCCATTTGCCAAAGTTCATCATCCTGTGGCAATATTGGTGGGTATTTCGCAAATAAAGTATTAGGTTCAATGGTGAGCTGATAAAAAGAAATATGACTTGGACTGAGATTAATGGCTTGATTGACATCCGCTAAACACTCATCGATAGTTTGAGCTTCGAGCCCATACATCAAATCAATATTAAAATTATCAAAGCCGACTTTCCTGGCTTGCTCGCAAGCGTGAATAGCTTCATCAGCACTGTGGATTCGACCCAATGACTGAAGATGTTTGTCGTGAAAAGATTGCACACCAATAGAAAGTCGATTAATGCCGATGTCTCTAAATTGTTTGAATTTTTCAATCTCAAATGTACCTGGATTGGTTTCTAAAGTGATTTCAATATCTTGATCAAAAGTTAATCTCGATTTTAAGCCTATAAATAATTCACTTAACTCATCGGCACTCATCAAGCTCGGGGTGCCGCCGCCAATAAAGATAGAATGAATAGAGCGTCCTTGAATGTAGTTTAAGTCATTATCAAGATCTTTTAATAAAGTAGATATATAGTTGGTTTTATCACCTTTCTCATGGGAATTAAAGTCACAATAAGGACATTTTTTCACACACCATGGGTAGTGAATGTAGAGCGCAAGAGGTGGTAATGTCAACAATGAATTATTTATCTTTTAATGCTTTTAATAGCGCTTGCAATGCTTTGCCCCTGTGAGAGATCTTGTTTTTCTCCTCAGGTGGTAATTCTGCTGATGCACAGCCGTGGGTAGGAACATAAAAAATTGGATCATAGCCAAAACCATTTTCACCAACCTTCTCTCTTAATATTTTACCTTCCCAACCACGCTGAATAATAATTGGTGTTGGGTCATTGGCATACTCAATAAATACAATAGCACACCAGAAGCGACCTGTGCGCTTTTCATCTGAGACCTCTGACATTTCATCTAAGATCTTTTGTGTATTTTCTTCATCATCACCATGCGTACCAGCATAACGCGCCGAATAAATACCAGGTTCGCCATTAAGTGCATCAACCACAATACCAGAATCATCTGCTAACGCTGGTAAGCCGGATTGTTCAGAGGCATTTCTGGCCTTAATCAATGCATTTTCTACAAAAGTTAACCCAGTCTCAGGTACCTCTTCTACATTCATTTCTGCCATTGAAATAACTTGATAAATACCATCTAACATGGCATTGAATTCTTTAATTTTGCCGTTGTTGTTGCTTGCAAGAATGATTTTTTTCATAGTATAATCGGTTGGATATTTAGAATTTATGGAGTAGATTATGACTCAAGATGAAATGAAGCATGCGGTCGCGCAAGAGGCGCTTAAATACGTTGTAAAAGACACTATTATAGGCGTAGGCACTGGCTCTACAGCAAATTTTTTCATCGATGCATTAGCAACCATGAAAGACGACATTAAAGGAGCAGTCGCCAGTTCGGTTGCAACTGCTGAACGTTTAGAAGGCCATGGTATTAAAGTATTTGATCTTAACGATGTTGAGTCAATTTCAATTTATGTTGATGGTGCAGATGAATCGGATAATGATCTCAACCTTATGAAAGGTGGTGGCGGTGCACTCACACGTGAAAAAATTGTCGCTGCTGTGGCTGATAAATTTGTTTGTATTGCCGATGAATCAAAACTGCTTCCAATAATGGGTGATTTTCCATTACCAGTTGAAGTGATTCCGATGGCAGCTAACTATGTTAAACATCAAATCACTCGAAGAATTGGTGGCACGCCTTTTATTCGTGAAAATTTTGTCACCGATAATGGCAACTTGATTCTTGATGTTGAAGGTTTAAAAATTACTGACCCTAAGGCCATGGAAACAGAGCTTGATAGTATTGTTGGCGTAGTTACTAATGGTTTGTTTGCCAATCGTGGTGCTGACGTACTCTTGCTAGGTACGCCTACTGGTGTGACAGTATTTGGCGCTTAATCAGGCAAATTTCTATACAAGTCTAATGTTTGTTGTAAGTTGTCAATCCTTACACTAAGTACATCATATAAATCTTGAGAATGCGTAACGGCTTTTGCACGCTCGTAATGTCCAATCGCCTTTTCTAATCTCCCTTGTATAATTAAAGCTTTTGCACTCTCAATATGCGAGCGATCAAATGCCCCTTGTTTGACAAATAAAGAGGACAATAATTGGTGTGATTGATAACTACCATTATTAACCCGCAAAAAAGGTTTTAAAGTTTCAATACTTAAGTTAGTTTGCTGATTGTCCAAATATGCTTTGGCTGCATAATACACACTCGCCTCATCAGTTTCAACCAAATTATTTTGATCAAAATATTGTTGCGCCTTATCAATATCACCCAATTTAGAAGCGATACGCCCTGCTAAGATATTACTGGGTTTGTCATTATTTATTGCTAATAACTGATCCACGTGCTGTTTTGCAGCTTGATAAGCTTGCTGCTCAAATGCATTATAGGCTTGCATGTAATGCATGGTCGCTGAGTCTTCCTCTAACTTAATACGTCCATGTTTGTGATAATACAACTTAGCTTTGGCAATAATATACTCAAACGAATCTTGTCTATAGTTACCTGAAGCTCGCGCTACACGTTGAAAGCTATCTGAAATACGATTAATACTGAGTGGATGCGAGCGCAAAAATTCTTCAGCACCAGAGCTGTCTTTTAATTTTTCAAAAAAATGTGCCATGCCTTGCGGATCAAACCCAGATTTAGCCAACATTGCTGTGCCAATTCTGTCAGCTTCCCATTCGTGCTCTCGAGTAAAGTTAATACTCTGCTGAGCGGTGCCAGCTATGGTAGAGGCAGCAATAGCCTGAGAGGTGTTTGCATCATCAACTAACACTGCAGCCAACATACCGGCCACCATCAAATAAGTTTGTTTATCGGTTTTTTCACTAAAACGATTTAGATGATTTTGAGTCACATGAGATACTTCATGTGACAAAACGCCAGCCAGTTCAGCTTCTGAATCCGAACTCAATAGCATACCTGTATGCACACCAATATAACCATAAGGGCCCGCAAAAGCATTAATACTGCCATCATTCAGTAATAAAAACCCAAAGTGTTTATTAGGATTTTCGCTATGTGTAATGAGCTCATGACCTAATTTACTTAGATAAGTAGTTATCTCTACATCTGCAACCACAGAATCGGTATCCCAAATGAGTTGCAGAAATTCATTGCCTCGTTTTTTCTCATCTAAGGACTCTAAGAGTTGCATCTCAGGCACATTAAGTGCGAATACCCAACAAGGTATGAAAAATAACAATGCTAAATTCTTAATCATCAGCTCATTATATTTGACTCTTGAGCGATGGACGACTAAAATGGCTGAACTTATTAGTTTTAACTAATATGTTTTATTTAATTACAATATAAAAGGAGCCCCTATATCATGGCTGACGAAACTTTAGATGCATCAGGCTTAAACTGCCCATTACCAATTTTAAAAACTAAGAAAGCATTAAGCAAAATGGATGCTGGAAAAATCTTAGATGTAATTTCAACTGATGCTGGTTCAGTTAAAGATATTGAAGCTTTTTGTAACCAAACAGGTAACAAACTAATCTCTACTGTTGAAGATGGCGGTAAATACGTTTTCACGATTGAGAGAGTAGTTTAAATAACAAACACATCGGAGGAGGACACAATGTCAGATAATAATAAAATGACTATCATCGCCACTAAAGGTACTTTTGATTGGGCTTTTCCTCCTTTCATTATTGCATCTACTGGTGTTGCAATGGACAAAGAAGTAACTATCTTCTTTACATTTTATGGCTTAAACCTTTTATTAAAGGACACATCGAAGCTAAAAGTAACTCCATTAGGTAACCCTGGCATGCCGATGAAAATGCCTTTTGGCCCAAAATGGTTACAGAACATTGACTTTGGCCCTAAAATTCCAACTATTTTATGGAATCTTCCTGGCGCTGAATCACTAGTAACGTGGTTAATGAAGAAAACCATGGCTAAACACGGTGTGGCTAAGCTAGAAGATCTTCGCGATATGTGTCAAGAGTTCGACGTTAAATTCATTGCTTGTGAAATGACAGTTGAATTATTTGGCTATGATAAAAATGACTTTATTGATGGTGTTGAATTTGCAGGTGCTGCTTCATACTTTGATGAAGCTGCAACTGGTAATCACCACCTATACATGTAGATTGATTTACAGTATTCATAAAAAACCTCCTTCGGGAGGTTTTTTGTTGTCTGCACTTTAGGTCCAATCTAGAACAGGCCAATTCCTGTCGTTGGCAATCTGAATCAATTTCTCATCGCCATTGACCACAACAGGATGTTCAACTAACTCTAGCATCGGCAGGTCATTATGCGAGTCAGAATAAAAACTGGCGCCTTTTATGCTTTCACCAGTTTGTGCTAGCCAACAATTTAAATGCTTGATTTTCCCCAATTGAAAACAGGGCTCACCTGCAACCCTGCCTGTATATTTTCCATTTTCAACTTCTGCCTCAGTAGCGAGTAAATTTTCAATACCATATTTCTCCACAATAGGTGTAGTGACAAAGCGATTAGTAGCAGTAACCACGATCAATGTATCACCTTTTTCTCTATGCGCATCCACCACAGCTTGTGCCTTTGGCAATAAAATTGGTGTTATCTTCGATTGCATAAATTGCTGGTGCCACTCATTCAGAGTTGCTATTGAATGTTGACTCAAGGGCTCTAAACAAAATTCTAAATATTCGTTAATGTCTAATTGACCTAAGGCATATTGATCAAAAAAATATTGATTTTTCACTTGATAAGTATCGGCATCAACTGCACCGATTTCACTCATAAACTCACCCCAAAGAAAATCACTATCTCCGCTAATTAGGGTTTTGTCTAAATCAAAGATTGCTAATGCCATTACTTTGCCTCAAGTATTGTTAATATTTGTTCAACACTATTAACAATAGTGAAAGTTTCTAAATCAGCTTTATCGATATATCTATTCTTTTTTAAATCGTCAAACCAAGTCAGTAAAGGCGTCCAGAATACCTCGCCAAATAGAAAAATTTTAATCTGTTTACCTTTTCTCGTTTGTACTAAAGTGAGTATTTCCATCAGCTCATCAGCCGTACCAAATCCACCAGGAAAAAATATACAAGCATCTGCGAATTTGATTAGCATCACTTTACGGGTAAAGAAGTGCTCAAAAAACAAACATTCATCTAGATATGAATTTGGTGCTTGTTCTTTAGGGAGTTTAATATTAAGTCCGATGCTTTTAGATTGTCCATCAAACGCACCGTGATTAACTGCTTGCATGATGCCAGGTCCGGCGCCCGTTAACACGTTAAAGCCTTTGTCAGATAAGGCCTTTCCTAATTGGTAGGCTATTTTAGCTAAAGGATCATCCTGACTGGTTCTAGCAGAACCAAATACAGTGATATTATTGCTGAATTGGGCTAATGTTGCTTGTGCATTATTCAGTTCTGACTCGACAACATCAATGTTCATAATTTAGCAAAAACACGTCCAGCAGCGTCAATGGTATTTTGTATGTCTTCGTCTGTATGTGCGCTTGATACGAAGCCGGCTTCATAAGCCGAAGGTGCCATGTAGATCCCTTCATCCAACATTAGATGATAGAATTTTTTAAAGCGTTCCACATCACAATGTGAGGTCTCATTAAAATTAGTAACCGCATCTGCATCGGTAAAAAACAAACCAAACATACCACCCACAACATTCGCAGTCATGCCGATATTATTGGCTTTAGCTTTAGCTAAGATGCCGTTAGTTAATTTTTGCACTTTTGCATTTAAGTGCTGATAAAAATTTTTATCGGCAGATAAAACTTTCAGCATTGCCAAACCTGCTGACATGGACATCGGGTTTCCTGAAAGTGTGCCCGCTTGATAAACTGGACCGAGCGGTGCAATAAATTCCATAATTTCACGTTTACCACCAAAAGCACCGACTGGTAAACCGCCGCCAATCACTTTACCTAAAGTAGTTAGATCTGGTGTCACACTATAATAATCTTGCGCTCCACCCAGTGCGACACGAAACCCTGTCATCACTTCATCAAAAATTAACACCACACCGTGTTCATTACAAACCTCACGTAGGCCCTGTAAAAAACCATCGACGGGTGGAATGCAATTCATATTACCTGCTACAGGCTCAACAATGATACAAGCCACTTCATCGCCCACTTCACTCAGCACTTCACGTACTTGATTGATATTGTTGTATTCTAAAGTCAGTGTATGTTCTGCCAATGATGCGGGCACACCTGGGGAGGTGGGCACACCAAGTGTTAAGGCGCCCGAGCCTGCCTTTACCAATAAAGAGTCTGAGTGACCATGATAACAACCTTCAAATTTAACAATTTTGTCTCTGCCCGTATAACCACGCGCCAAACGAATAGCACTCATGGTCGCTTCTGTCCCTGAGCTCACCATACGCACCAACTCAATCGATGGCACCAGTTCACACACTTTTTTCGCTAATGTGGTTTCTATTTCAGTCGGTGCACCAAAACCTAAGCCATTTTCTAACGTAGCTTTAACTGCATCAACAACATCCTGATTGGCATGCCCTAAAATCATGGGTCCCCATGAAGCGACATAGTCAATGTATTGTTTATCATCAGCATCAAATAAATATGCACCCTCACCCTTAGTAAAAAAAATAGGGTTACCACCCACACCATTAAAAGCTCTAACGGGTGAGTTAACACCGCCTGGAATATAGGTTTTAGCTTGCTCAAATAAACTGTCTGATTGGCTCATGAAATAACTCCTTTATAATCTGGTAATTTGCGGGTAGCGCTTTAAATGCGTAATATGTGACCAAACGATTAGTACATTATCCAATAATAGCTTGATGTTGACCGTGGTTTTTGACAAGCTAATCGCATGATAAATATCATCAAGCAACCTAAACAGAAAATCGGTTTTAACCGTTTGCACTACTTTATTTAACTCGACCAAGCCACCTTCATGGCCTAACGATTTAAGCCTAATGCCTTCAATCACTAAATTTTGCAAACAATTCAACACAGCGACCTCGTTACCTTCAAAATCTTGCACTTGATTAACCATTGCCGGATGGATAGCAATGCCTAATAATTGGTTTTGCCAATTCTGATAATGAATAAACCCATCACCAGATAATTCTGAAAGTACTTTAAAAGGCACACCATGCGTATTCTCAAGTAATTGTGTCACATCAAAATCTGCATTTTGTATCTCACTAATATGATTTTCAAGCCATGCTTCAGTATCTAGGTCATACGCAGGGGCGATATGTACACTTTGGCAACGAGAAACAATGGTAGCTGGCAAATTCTTGGGATTGTGTGCCAATAAAACAATCAGCGTGTTTTCTCTAGGCTCTTCCAGGGTTTTTAATAAACTATTAGCTGCACTCACATTCATTTGATCGGCATAAAACAACACGCCTATTTGTAAATCATCGGCTGTTTTATTCAACGCCTCACAAAAAGCACGGACCTGATCAATACGAATATTTTTTGATTCAATGCCTCGCTCATTCATCTCTGTTCGACAATACACCATATTCGGATAGTGAGAACGGCGAATCAATACTGGCGTATCTAATACTTCTCTAGGGTTATCCTTAGCGACAGCACGACATAATTTACACTGTCCGCAAGATTGATCCTTGCACAATAGAGTTTGTACCAATT
>DTVJ01000060.1 GCA_012963565.1 Piscirickettsiaceae bacterium | reverse complement strand
CCATCAGGGTCTTTTAAAAACCCAACAATGGTTGTTCCGGCACTCATAGGCCCAGCCTCACGGATTACTTCAGCACCCTTTTCTTTTGCCGTCTCAACTGCCTGATAGACATCTTCGACATTAATGGCAATATGGCCAAAACCTGTACCCACTTCATAAGCATCCTTGCCCCAATTGTAAGTTAGCTCTAATGCTGGGTTCTCAGACTCAGGGCCATAACCCAAAAATGCCAATGTAAATTCACCTTTGGGGTATTCCTTTTGTCGCAATAAGCTCATACCCAATACGTCGGTATAAAATGCAATAGAGCGCTCTAAATTGCCTACTCGTAACATTGTGTGCAAAATTCTCATAGCTATACCTTATAATCCAAATATTCACCATTATAAACACCAAATCAATGACCGATACACTCACCCATTGGGATAAAGTCTACCGTAGCAAAAATCACACTAAGGTTAGCTGGTATCAAGATCACGCTACTATCTCGTTTGACTGGATATTAGAGTGTACAAACAAAGACGATAGCATTATTGATGTCGGTTCTGGCGTGTCAATCTTGGCAGATAATTTACTCGACGAAGGTTATAGTAATATATCCTTATTAGAGCTATCACCCACCGCCATTCAAGCAACTGAAGACAGGCTTGCAGATCAATCCGATAAGATTAGCTTTTATAATGAAAACATCCTAGATTTTGAAACTGATACGCAATATGACCTTTGGCACGATCGTGCGGTTTTTCATTTTTTAACCGATGAAAAAGAACAACAAACCTATATCAAAAAACTCAATCAATACCTTAAGCCTAAGGGTTTTTTCGTACTAGCTACCTTTGCCCCTACTGGCCCTAAACAATGCTCAGATCTTAACATTGTGCAATACGATACTGACAAAATCATTCCCTTACTTGGCAACAATTTCACCCTAATAAAAACTACCTCTGAAACTCATCCACATCCAAACGGTAGCACGCAAGACTTCAATTATTTTTTATTTCAGAAGCATTAACAATCATGATGTTGCATTGCAAATCAAACTTGCCATGAAATGGGTTGTCATCGCTACATTCCCATTTAATCAAGTTATGCAATTCTAACTCCAACTCCTCCATTAGTTCAACTTCACTTTGTACCAAATTTTGATCTTCATTAGAATACAAAAAACCACTAATCATTAATAGTGACAAGCCTGCGATTATTTTTTTAGATGCATTGTGGCTGATATACAACAAAAAACTCAAGGCTGATTAACGCCAAGTTGGTTTCATATATACTCCGGGAGTTGCCTCTTCGGCCATAATTTTTCCTGGCTCCATCATGGTACGTATCCCTTGATCCATGCCTGGCATCATAAACGTTGATTGAGGTTGGCGATATCGAGACTGAGGTTGGGCCATGTTGCCAAAAGGCATCATGCCGCCAAAAGACTGTGCCTGTGGTGCTTGATAAGCAGGCGTTCTACTTTGTCCCCATGGCATTATTGAACCTTGTGTATATCTTGGCTGATTGTATCTCTGCTCACCACTACCCCACGGCATACCTCCGCTAAAAGGTTGTTGTGCTTGTGGCTGCATGAAGCTTTGACCGCCCCACGGCATCATCCCTGGCGAACTGCCCCACTGCGCATGAGCGCTGAGCGCTATCATTAATGCTAATCCAATACCAAATTTTGTTATTATTTTGTCCATATTACCCCCTAAGAATTTTAAAATATAAGCCTAAGTTAACTGTTTTTAATACTACCCCTTTATTCTTATCTTTTTTCCAAATTTTTAAAATTATTGATGCTGTATAAATGTAGGATAAGGATTCTTTTTTTTATTTAATGCTTTACTAATTTGGTCTTCTATACGATTTAAGTATTAATAATTAAGGACAACATTATAAAGGTATCAATATGATCCATAATAGACGTACTATTAGTGTCATTATAAACCACAACTTTCTATGTATTTATTCAATATAATCTACAACACTTAATATTGTGCTTGGCTTATGCTTTCGTCAGCCTTCTCTCCCTAGAGAGCGCCATTTATAATATTAAGACCAATTCAAAAGAGGAGAATGATGGACAAGTTAATAAGAACTATAGCTAAGTTGTCAAAGGTAGAAACACAAACAACAAAATCAACATTAGATGCTATAAATATTGTTATAGATAAACACCTCAATCACCTAAGTGAAACTAAAAAGACTAAATCATTCATTAAGTTGTAATGAACTAAATATATTAAAGTCGAGAAGATGAAGAAGCGCCCTAGGGTGCTTTTTTTATTATTCAAATTACTTAAACTTCACATCTAACTCAGTTTCCC
>DTVJ01000059.1 GCA_012963565.1 Piscirickettsiaceae bacterium | reverse complement strand
AAGTTCAATTAATATTTTCATAACTGTTCATTATAAATGCAGTGTTAGATATATTTGATATAATCTAGCAATGCAGCAAAAACCCATTCCCATTCTTATGTACCACAGTATTGCATCAATGCCTAAAGGTACTGTTATGCGCAGTTTGCACGTACCACCAAGATTATTTAAATTGCAAATGTGGTTGCTTAAAGTTTTTGGCTTTAAGGGTTTGAGCATGGGGGAGTTGCAACCTTACTTAGAAGGTAAAAAAACCGGTAAAGTAGTTGGCATTACTTTTGACGATGGCTTTAAAAACAACCTGGTAGATGCCTTGCCGATCCTGAAAAAAAATGGATTTAGTGCAACCTGTTATATTATTAGCCAAAATATTGGCGGCATTAACCACTGGGACTTAGACAAAGGCATTGATGAAAACCCTTTAATGGACGAAGACGAAGTCAAGGAATGGATTACTGAGGGCATGGAGATTGGTTCACACACTCAAAACCATGTTCATCTTGCTGATATCGATACTAAAAATGCCACTAAAGAAATTTTGCAGTCTAAGTTAGACTTAGAAAAACAATTTGATTGTGTAATAAATCACTTTTGCTATCCTTATGGTAGTTACAATGATGAGATTGTAAATATTACAAAAGATGTTGGCTATCACACTGCAACAACAGTTAATCGATCTCGAGCGGGGGTTGGTAGTGATTTATTAACTTTACCTAGAATTCCAATTACTCATCGCACCTTTCCACATTTATTTCTAATGAAAATTTTAAGTAAATACGAAGACAAGCATGCTTGATAAACACCTTAAAGTGGCTGTATTGATTCGACATTACAACGCATCAGCTGGTGGTGCTGAGCGCTACTGTGTAGAGCTCACCAAAAGGTTGGCTAAAATATACGATGTGCATGTTTTTACTCAACACAATTCAGAACAATCAGAAAATATTACGTTTCATCGTATACCGCAATGGTTTCAACGACCAAGGTATCTGAATCAATTACTTTTCTCATGGTTTACTAGACGAGAAACAAAAAATAAATTTGATATTGTGCACTCTCACGACATGGTAACTCATGCTAATATTTACACTCTTCACGTGCCTTGCGTTAAAACCAAATGGTCAGAATCAAAAGGTGTGAAAGGAGTATTGCGCTGGCTAAACACATTACTTAGCCCTAGAAAAATAGCCTATTTATGGCTAGAACACAGTGAGATGAAGCCGTTAAAACATCGGCATTTTATTAGTGTATCTGAGTATTTGTCTCGTAATATATTGATGAATTACCCCAAAATTAATAAGCATCTTACTATCGCCTACCCTGGAATAAACAACCATCTAGAAAATATCGAGTTCAGACCCCACGCTCTCAAAGAGAAGTTAGCGTTAACTAATGATGCTTTTCTATTTTTATTTGTTGGTAATGATTTGATCAAAAAAGGGCTTCCAGCTATTATTAGGGCTTTTGAGGTGCTCGGGAATAACAATATTCATTTGGCCATTGTAGGCAGCGGAAAGAAAGATACAGTTAACATTCCAGCCAGTCTAAAAAACAATATTCACTTTTTAGGTGTTATCAATAATATGATAGATTTATACCAAGAGTCGAATTGTCTTATACATCCTACCTTGGTTGACACTTATGGAATGGTCGTATTAGAGGCGATGTCAGCCAAACTTCCAGTCATTGTTAGCAACAAGAACTATTGCGGATTTGCCGAACATTTAAATGATAAACAAGCACTAATCCTTAACAATCCTAAAGATGCAATTGAATTATCTGAAAAGATAAATTTGGTGCTTTCAGATGCCAGTCTTAGAGAAGAAATTGCAAAAAATGGATTTGAAAAAACTCAATCTATAAGCTGGGAAAATACATTAGAGAAAACACTTTTGGCATACAATATCATCTTAAAAAATAAAAGGAACAATCATGAAAGTTAGCGGTTTTACATTTATTAAAAATGCCGAAATGTTGGGGTACCCTTTCATTGAAAGCATACAATCAGTGTTGCCAATTGTTGATGAATTTGTGATTGCAGTTGGTGAAAGTGACGACAATACACTGGAAATAATCAAATCTATCAAAGATAACAAAATTAGAATTATCGAAACTCAATGGAACGAGTCGATGCAAGATAGAGGGTATGTTTACGCACAACAAAAAATGACGGCACAATTTAGCTGTACAGGTGACTGGGCATTTTATCTAGAAGGCGATGAGGTGCTACATGAAAAAGATCTAGACACTATCCGAAATACTATGGAAAAGCATTTAGACAACCCTGAGGTAGAAGCACTGTACTTTGATTATTATCACTTTT
>DTVJ01000058.1 GCA_012963565.1 Piscirickettsiaceae bacterium | reverse complement strand
CATAGTAATAGTAAGCCGACCAATCGAGCATCAGATAGTAATAAGTTAAAACTTCGGCAAGCAGAATCGCTATTCATGCTTTCTACACCAATCCCCATTTGCCTAATAGCAACTTGTTGCTTAGGGTGTAAAAACTGACTGGAGTTACCGGTACCGACAATCAATAAATCAATATCATCCTGAGAGCTGAGTGGAAAGAGTGAGAGTTTGTCTAATTGATTCAAAGCACTAATCTCAATCTCTACACAATAATTGGGTGAAATAAAGCAGGGTATTTTGAGAGTAGTATGGGCTAATTTAACTTGCGAGACATCAACAGAAACAATACTGTTTTGATTGGCTTCTTGTTGGTTAAATTCCATGTAAGTGCAAGTGTTGTTTGAAGGTTTAAAAACACATTATAACAGTGTAAAATTATTCTATTTTTAAATATAAATAACTATGTCAAATTCCAACGAAACCGATGCATATTCAGCAGATTTAGCCAGTGGTGTGGCTGCGTTTGATTCCAAAAATTTTGCAATGGCTTATCAATTATTGGCCCCACTTGCTGCCCAGGGTAATGCTGAGTCATTATGGCGCTTAGGTATGATGCAAATGAATGGCTTAGGTATGATTGAAAATCAACCTTTAGGTCTTGAGAATTTTCTTAAGGCAGCTGAACAAGGGCACGCTCTTGCTCATCATATGATTGGCGTGGCTTACATGACCGGCGAAGGGATTGAAAAAGACATTAATCAAGCGATTGAATGGTTTGAAAAAGCCGCCGAGTTTGGTTTACCAGGTGCCATGTATGCTTTAGGTATGTTGTATGAAGATGGTAAAGAAGTGCCACTAGATACTGACAAAGCGCAAGCTTGGTATGCTATGGCTGAGAAAATCACTTAAGTAGATGAAATCAAGATTCGCTCCTTCTCCAACAGGCTATTTGCATATCGGCGGTGCTAGAACCGCTCTGTTTGCTTGGCTATGGGCAAAGAGACAGCATGGCAAATTTATTTTGCGAATTGAGGATACAGATCTGGAAAGATCCACTCAGAAATCTGTTGATGCAATTCTAGATGGCATGCGTTGGTTAGGGCTTGAGCATGATGAAGGGCCTTATTACCAAACCGATCGATTTGATCGCTACAAAGCTGTTATTCAACAGCTTTTAGATGAAGATAAAGCTTATTATTGCGAATGTTCTGCAGAGCGTTTACAAACCTTACGTGAAGAGTTGATGGCTAAAGGTGAAAAAGCCAAATATGATGGTTGTTGTCAGCATAAAAATCTTACGTCTGGCGTGGTACGTTTTCGCAATCCGGCTGAGGGCAATGTGGTATTTTCAGATATGGTCAAGGGTGAAATCACCGTGAATAATAAAGAGCTGGATGATTTAATTATCGCGCGTAGTGATGGCACACCAACTTACAATTTAACTGTGGTGGTGGATGATCATGATATGGAAATTGATTGCGTGATTCGTGGTGATGATCACATTAACAACACCCCTAGACAGATCAATTTGTATCAAGCACTCGATTGGACTTTGCCAGAGTTCGCACATCTACCCATGATTCTAGGTGGTGATGGTGCAAGACTTTCAAAGCGTCATGGTGCAGTGAGTGTGATGGCGTACCGTGATGCGGGCTTTTTACCTGAAGCACTGTTAAATTATCTGGTGCGTTTAGGCTGGTCACATGGTGATCAGGAAGTGTTTTCAATTGATGAAATGATTACGTTGTTTGACCTTAAAGACGTTAACAAGGCGCCAGGTAGTTTTGATCAAGATAAGTTGCTTTGGCTCAATCAAGAATATATCAAAACGGCAGATACGCAACATTTGATTGATCAACTGGCTTGGCATCTTAATGAACAGGCCATTGATATTAGTAGTGGTCCTGATATCATTAAAGTGATTGATGCCTTAAGAGAGCGTTGTAAAACCTTGGTTGAAATGGCTGAGAGTATGAAAATGTTTTATCAAGATTTTAAAAGCTTTGATGAAAAAGCTGCCAGTAAACAATTTAAGCCAGCAGCTGAACCGATTATTACTGCTTTGATTGTTAAGTACAGCGAGCTTGAAGATTGGTCTAGTGAGGCCATTCATGATATTGTTAAACAGGTGTGTGATGAGCAAGATGTAGGGTTTGGTAAAGTGGGCCAGCCTTTTAGATTAGCTCTTAGTGGCACCGGCAATGCAGGTAGTATCGATACGGTTGCCGAGCTCGTGGGTAAGAACCGAACCATTGAACGACTCAACATGGCACTTGATTATATTACTCAAATAGAGTCTTAATCAGTTATCATCTAACCATGAATTTAGATGACTTCAAAACCCGATACCAAACATTACAACAATCGCT
>DTVJ01000057.1:2475-9399 GCA_012963565.1 Piscirickettsiaceae bacterium | reverse complement strand
TGTCAACTAATGTGTTTGCTGAGTACGGCCTTAACATGACTGAAGGTGTAACTTCACTCAGTCATGATATTTACGACTTACACATGATGGTGTTTTGGGTTTGTGTGGCAATCGCTGTGGTTGTATTTGGTGCAATGTTTTATTCAGTTTTTGCACACAGAAAGTCAAAAGGCGCTGTAGCTTCTAATTTTCATGAAAGCACCAAAGCAGAGTTTTTATGGACTGGTGTTCCAATTATTATTCTAGTGTTAATGGCAATTCCTGCTTCTAAGACGTTAATTGATTTAGAAGATACCTCTAAGGCCGAATTAAACATTAAGGTTACGGGTCACCAGTGGAAATGGCAGTATGATTATCCTAAAGAAGGCATTAGCTTCATTTCTAACCTAGCGCAGTCTTCTAAAGATGTTATCTATAAAACGCCGGCAGATCTTCAAAAAGTTGACGAAAAAGAACCTTACCTACTTTCAGTTGATAAACGCTTAGTGTTGCCTGTAGATACTTCAATTCGTTTCCTAATCACTTCAGCAGACGTAATCCACGCCTGGTGGGTGCCTGCATTTGGTGTTAAACAAGACGCCAACCCAGGCTTTATTAATGATGCGTGGGCTAAGATTGATGAAATCGGCACTTACCGCGGTCAGTGTGCTGAGCTTTGTGGTAAAGACCACGGCTTCATGCCAATCGTAGTTGATGTGGTTTCTAAAGCAGATTACGCAAAATGGGTTTCAGAGCAACAAGCAGAAAAAGCAGCAGCAGTAGCAAGTGCTACTAAGACATGGTCTAAAGATGAGTTAATGGCACAAGGTGAAGGTGTTTATAACGCTAACTGTGCTGGTTGTCATAAGAAAGACGGCTCAGGTATGCCGCCAATCTTCCCGCCTATGAAAGGCTCAATTGTGGCTAACGGCTCAGCAGCTGATCACATGAAGATCGTTCTTCATGGTAAAGGCGGTATGCCAGCATTTAAGATGTTAGGTGACGCAGATCTTGCTTCAGTAATTACTTACGAAAGAAAAGCCTTTGGTAACACAGGCAGTGTTGTTCAACCTTCAGATGTTAAATCTGCACGTTAATTAAAGGAGAAATAAAATGACGACAGCAACAGCTTCTCACGACGATCATCATCACGGTCCAGAAAAAGGCCTAATGAGATGGGTGAAAACAACGAACCATAAAGACATTGGTACTCTTTATATGTGGTTTGCCTTCACCATGGTATTAATCGGTGGCGCAATGGCAATGGGTATTCGTATGGAATTATTCCAGCCGGGTATGCAGCTTATGGATCCACATTTCTTTAATCAATTAACAACCATGCATGGTTTAATCATGGTATTTGGTGCGATTATGCCGGCCTTTGTTGGCTTGGGTAACTGGCTAATTCCAATGATGGTTGGTGCCCCTGATATGGCACTACCACGTATGAATAACTGGTCTTTCTGGATTCTACCGTTTGCCGGTGGTATCTTGTTAAGCACGTTCTTTATGGAAGGTGGCGCACCAGCATTTGGTTGGACATTCTACGCACCATTATCTACAACGTTTGCACCAGACAGTACGGACTTCTTCATTTTTGCAGTTCACTTGTTAGGTTTCTCATCGATTATGGGCGCGATTAACATTATTGCAACGGTACTTAATATGCGTGCACCAGAGATGAAATTAATGGACATGCCATTATTCGTATGGACGTGGTTAATTACTTCATTCTTACTTATTGGCGCGATGCCAGTATTAGCAGGTGCAGTAACCATGATGCTAACAGATCGTAACTTCGGCACTGCATTCTTTGATGCAACCGGTGGTGGCGACCCGGTTATGTTCCAGCATATCTTCTGGTTCTTTGGTCACCCTGAAGTTTATATTATGATCTTGCCAGCGTTTGGTGTAGTGTCACACATTATTCCAACCTTTGCGCGTAAGCCTCTGTTTGGTTATTCATCGATGGTTTATGCAACAGCATCAATCGCATTCTTGTCATACATCGTATGGGCGCATCACATGTTCCTAACTGGTATGCCAGTTGCAGGTGAGTTATACTTCATGTATGCCACGATGTTAATTGCGGTACCAACCGGTGTTAAGGTGTTTAACTGGATCTCTACCATGTGGAGAGGTTCGATGACATTTGAAACGCCAATGTTATGGGCGATTTCATTTGTATTCTTATTCACGATTGGTGGCTTCTCAGGATTAATGTTAGGTATCGCACCAGCGGATATTCAGTATCACGACACATACTTCGTGGTTGCGCATTTCCACTATGTACTAGTAACCGGTGCCTTATGGTCAATCATTGCGGCGACGTTCTACTGGCTGCCTAAGTGGACGGGTAGGATGTATAACGAAACTTTAGGTAAAGTACATTTCTGGTGGGCGGTTATTTCAGTGAACGTACTGTTCTTCCCTCAGCATTTCTTAGGCCTTGCAGGTATGCCTAGACGTATTCCTGACTATTCATTACAGTTTGCGGATTTCAATATGATCTCTTCAATTGGTGGCTTTGCATTTGGTGCATCGTTCATTCTATTGACTTACATCGTAATTGATTGTATTCGTAATGGCGAGCCATGTGATTCACGCCCTTGGGAAGGTGCTAAAGGTTTAGAGTGGACGCTGGAGCCTAAAGCTCAGTACCATAGCTTTACTACACCGCCAACAAGAGCATTAATTGAGGCAGAGTCTCAACATTCTGCTTAATGAGTAAAAAAACTAAAAGAAACAATGGTGTCGTTATTACTGCGGTAATAACAGGCGC
The DNA here is from genome assembly GCA_012963565.1 of Piscirickettsiaceae bacterium. Taxonomy (GTDB): domain Bacteria; phylum Pseudomonadota; class Gammaproteobacteria; order PS1; family Pseudothioglobaceae; genus Thioglobus_C. The sequence continues at coordinate 6,638 of DTVJ01000057.1, read as the reverse complement.
CGTAGCAATAGGAGTGTTTGTAGCGACCATTGTGCTTTATTAAATGGTTGATATGGAAAAACGAAAAAAAATAACAAAAGGGTTCTGGATAAAGTTATTCTCAGCACCAATATTGATGTTCTTCTTTGCTTATGCAATGGTTCCCATTTATGATGTCTTTTGTGAGATCACTGGGTTCAATGGCACAACCGGCAGAGTATATAGTGAACAACAATATGCGGTAGATGATAATCGGAAAGTTGAGGTGAGTTTTTTCGCCATGACGATGGGAGGTTTTCCAGTACAGTTTGGACCAAAGGTGAGTTCAATGGAAGTAGTGCCAGGTAAGTTTTATACCACTAGCTACATTGCCAAGAACAACACTGATGAAATAGTAATTGGTCAAGCAATCCCTAGTGTTGCACCCACGGATGCTGCACTTCATTTTAAGAAGTTAGAATGCTTTTGTTTTAATAAACAGGTATTCAAACCACATGAAGAGGTTGAGATGACACTTCGATTTGTGGTTGAGCCGGAACTGGATAGGCGTATAGAAGATATAAGCCTATCCTACAATTTTTTTAAACTTGAAAGCTAAAAAGAGGAAGAAAATATGAGCGAACAAGAATATTATGTACCAAATGGTACTTACTGGCCAATCATTGGCTCTATTGGTGTAGCAACACTATTTATTGGTTTTGCCAATCAAATGCACGGTGCTAGTTGGGGAGGCTCATTAATGGCTCTTGGATTTGGTATTTTGGTGTTTATGATGTTTGGCTGGTTTGGTCTGGTAGTTAAAGAAAGTAATGCCGGCATGTATAACAGTCAAGTTGATCGTTCATTCCGTTGGGGTATGAGTTGGTTCATCTTCTCTGAAGTTATGTTCTTCGCAGCTTTCTTTGGTGCTTTGTTCTATGCAAGACAACTTTCAGTGCCATGGCTAGGTGGTGCAGACAATAATATCTTTACACCTGATATGTGGAACGCATTTAGTGCTTCATGGCATCAGATGGCCTTCTTAGCGCCTGGTACAGAGTTACAATCAGGTACCGTTATGAGTTTCCCTGCTGTTCCAGCTACTGGTATTGAAACTGCTACGCCAGCTGACGTAGTTGATCCATGGGGTCTGCCTGCATTAAATACAGGATTGCTATTGGCATCAGGCGTAACCTTGACATTTGCTCATCACGCACTACGTTCAGGACATCGTAATCAAATCGTTGGCTGGTTAGTTGCAACGATTGCGTTAGGTGTAGCATTCTTAGGCTTCCAGATTATGGAGTATGGCCATGCATATGAAGATGGGTTGAAATTAACTTCAGGTATTTACGGTTCTACTTTCTACATGTTAACTGGCTTCCACGGTTTCCATGTAACAGTGGGTGCAATTATGTTGACGGTTATTTTATACCGTGTTCAAAAAGGCCACTTTACTCCTGAGAACCACTTCGGTTTCGAAGGTGTTGCTTGGTACTGGCACTTTGTAGACGTAGTTTGGTTAGGTCTATTTGTATTTGTATACTGGCTATAATATTAAGTCAGTACAATAAAAAAGGCCCCTTTATTGGGGTCTTTTTTTTTCATAAGTAAGAATCAGGAGTATTCATGACAGAAGTCGTTATTGTAATTATCATCATTGCCATCTTGGTGGCACTGGGGTTTGGTTTAATTGGTATGGTTAAAGGTGGCAAACAGGGCTCCGATAAAATGTTTAAGTCGTTAGTTACTCGAGTGAGTTTATCCGTATTTTTATTTTTATTGGTTATGTTTGCGGGCTATATGGGCTGGATTAAGCCTAATGTCAATATGGTGGATGCGCCAGTGACACAAGTACCTATGCAAAAATGATTAAACGTTCGTTTATTCTGCCAGGTATATTAATCTCTATAACTATATGGGGTTTGCTGTCTTTAGGCTTTTGGCAGTTAGACCGTGCTGAGGAGAAACGGCAAATAGAAAGTGAAATTGTCTTGGCGCAATCCAACCCTGCCCAGTTAGCCACACAAGTCGATGAACTGCTCGGTAAAGAACATTACCAGGTGTTATTAAAAGGTCATTACGATGATGACAAGCAATTCATTTATGACAACCAAATTGTCAAAGGTAATGCAGGTTATTATGTGCTCACACCCTTTGTTCTCAATGACACTACCGCAATACTCGTCAACCGTGGTTTTGTACCTTGGTACGGTGATCGTGATAAGTTGGCTGATATTAAGGTGAGCAATAACGATGTCACTATCAAGGTTCAACTAATCAAACCCAAACAACGTATTGAGCTTAAACAGCAAGATATTGAGCCGAGCTTTCCTGTGCTTATTCAATCTTTGGATTTAGATAAGCTATCTCAATTATCTGGTTATCAGATTATTCCCATGCTCGCACAACTCGATGTCAAAGCTGAGAACGGGTTCTACCGCCAATGGCAGCCTTTTTATGGCAGTGTTGATAAGCATCTAGGGTACGCCCTGCAATGGTTTTTAATGGCATTAGTGCTCAGCTTGATTGCAATAACGCTGTTGATAAAGAATAGTAGAAAATGATCTATATAAACAACTCCTTATCGACTTGACGATGTCGTTAACCCTATGTAGAATTTCGCAGTATTTGTTCAAACATAGTTGTACTAACGGTATTAATTTAAAGAGGGGATTTGGGTGAGCTTAACACAGAGATATGATTTAAAAGTGGTGAAGTGGTTCATTGTTATGGCGTCTATCTATTTGGTGATAGGCACAGCAATTGGACTGTATATCGCCTCAGAGCTGGCGTGGCCATTCTTAAATGATCTTAACACCGACCTGCCCTACTTTCAATTTGGTCGTTTAAGGCCGTTACACACTAATACCGTTATTTTCGCCTTTGGCGGCTCGGCTTTGATGGCGTCAGCCTTTTATATTGTTCAGCGCACCAATCAGACCAAGTTGTGGAGTAATAAGATGGCGTGGTTTACCTTTTGGTCATGGAATTTAGTTATTGTTTTGGCGATAATTACTCTGCCTTTGGGGCTAACTCAAAATAAAGAATACGCCGAACTAGAGTGGCCAATTGATATCATCATCACGCTCGCTTGGGCTTCTTATTTATATAACTTTATAATGACTATTCATATTCGTGATCGCAACAAAGTGCCACACGTATATGTTGCTAATTGGTTCTTTATGGGCATGATGGTTATGGTGACATACCTGCATGTTGTTAATAACCTTTCAATTCCAGTTGGTTGGTTTAAGTCTTATTCAATTTATGCAGGCGTGCAAGATGCAATGATTCAGTGGTGGTGGGGGCATAATGCGGTGGGATTTTTTCTCACAGCCGGCTTCTTGGGCATGATGTATTACTTCGTCCCTAAGCAGGCGCAGCGTCCAGTTTATTCTTATCGTTTATCAGTGATTCATTTTTGGGCATTGATGTTTGGCTACGTTTGGCTAGGTGCTCACCACTTACAGTACACAGCGTTACCTGATTGGGCGGGCTCATTAGGCGCAACCATATCATTGGCAATGATCATTCCGTCATGGGGCGGTGCAATCAACGGTATGTTAACACTCTCAGGTGCGTGGGATCGTTTGCGTGAAGACTATATTCTACGTTTCTTGATTATGTCGTTGGCATTTTATGCCATGAGCGCTTTTGAAGGTCCAGTGATGGCATCTAAAACTGTTAACGCTTTATCACACTATACAGACTGGACGATTGGTCACGTACATTCTGGCGCTCTAGGTTGGGTCCTTATGGTGGCAGCAGGCTCGCTATATCACATGATTGAGAAAATCTATAACGTTAGATTGTCACAAAAGCTACTAGGTTTTCATTTTTGGGTTCATACCATTGGCACCGTGACTTACGTTGTAGCGATGTGGGTATCAGGCATCATGCAAGGCTTGATGTGGAGAGCTTATGATGAATACGGCACCTTAGCATATACATTTGCAGAGTCGGTATCTGCCATGCACCCTTATTATGTGATGAGGTCGGCAGGCGGGGTACTAGTTGTATTGGGTGCAATCACCATGCTAATCAATATTATTATTACCATTCGTAAGGCGGAACGCGAGCAGGCGCCGTCCGAAGTGGTAACAGCGTAAGGAGGGTATCATGGCAAATCAAAATGGAAAACCGAGTCTACAAGCTAAATTAGAGAAAAACATTTTCGCTATGTATCTGTTTATGGCGCTGGC